>CALZHV010000236.1 GCA_945787485.1 uncultured Lachnospiraceae bacterium | reverse complement strand
GTTATATCTCTTTGCAGCATCTGAAATGTTAGCGTAGATTGTTTCCATGATTCCCTTAAGCTTGCCATCAACCTCTTCGAATGACCATGAAAGTCTTTCTGAGTTCTGTGACATCTCAAGAGCTGATGTAGCAACACCACCTGCATTTGCAGCTTTACCGCCAACAAAGAGAACACCATTCTCCTGAAGATACTTTGTAGCATCTAATGTTGTAGGCATGTTAGCACCTTCTGTTACTGACTTACAGCCATTAGCAACAAGCATCTTTGCATCTTCAAGGTTAAGCTCATTCTGTGTAGCACATGGAAGAGCAAGATCACACTTGATTGACCATACGCCGTGATCCTCTGCATCCTTCTTCACATGATACTCAGCTGATGGTCTTGCAGCAGCGTAAGCATCAAGACGAGCTCTCTTAACTTCTTTGATATCCTTGAGAAGCTCTACATCAATTCCTTCAGGATCATAAATCCAACCTGTTGAATCTGAACAGGTTACACACTTAGCTCCAAGCTGATGAGCCTTCTCGATTGCATAAATTGCAACATTACCGGCACCTGATACAGTAGCAATCTTTCCTTCAAGACTCATATTATGATCTTTCCATAAAGCATTTGTTAAGTACATTAAACCATAACCTGTAGCCTGTGTACGAGCAAGTGATCCACCCCAAGTAAGTCCCTTACCTGTGAGAACACCTTCAAACATTCCCTGAATTCTCTTATACTGTCCGAACATGAAACCTATTTCTCTAGCACCTGTTCCGATATCACCTGCAGGAACATCGATATCTGCTCCTATGTACTTTCCAAGCTCTGTCATATAGCTCTGGCAAAATGCCATAATCTCTCTGTCTGACTTACCCTTTGGATCAAAGTCAGAACCACCTTTACCACCACCGATTGGAAGTGTTGTAAGTGAGTTCTTGAAAATCTGTTCAAAACCAAGGAACTTAATAATACCAAGATTTACAGATGGGTGAAGTCTTAAACCTCCCTTGTATGGTCCAATAGCATTGTTAAACTGAACACGGAACCCTCTGTTAACCTGCACCTGTCCATTATCATCTACCCAAGGAACTCTGAACATAATCTGACGATCCGGCTCAGTAATTCTCTCTAAGATTGCATTCTTTCTGTATAATTCCTCATTTGCATCAATAACAGGTCTTAATGACTCAAGAACCTCTGTTACTGCCTGCAAAAATTCTGGCTGATCTGCATTTTTCTTCTGTACTATCTCAAGTACCTCATCAACATATGACATTAGTATGTCCTCCTTAAGCTTATTATATTTTTGGTTTGTACAATATATTGTACAAAGTTCATTTTATAACGAACAACCGATGTGCACATTATAGTACAGTGTTTTTTATTTGTAAAGAGTAAAACCTTATTTATTCAAGATATTTTTTATGTTTTGTCATTATTATTTCTCAATTTCTAAATTTATGTTAACAATACAATGGATTTTATTCGAAAATATTAGATTTTTAATCCACTAAAAAGAATTAATCAGTTATTATTTTAAACATGAAATGCTCTTTTGCCTAAAATAATAAGAAGCAGATTAAGCACGATCAATCCGGGCACAAACTGCTTCTTATTTAATCTGCTTCTTACTAATCTACTTCTTATTTAATCTGCTTCTTATTAAACTTTTAGTATTCTATTTAAAAAACGTTCTCTTAATTGATTTGATTATTGTGCTACAGCCTGGAATATACCAAGGTTCAATGGGTTGTAAGAAAACCAAATAAATAAAAGTCCCATTAAACCCGCGATAATTCTAAGGCAAAAATTTATGACGGGCACTTCCATTTCTCCAATGTATTTCATTGCAAAAAGCATAAGAATTGTTATTACAACAAGACAAATATAGTATGTTGCCGTATCCATCCACATTACCCCAAAACCCAATATTCCACGGTAAGTATATAAAATAACCGGCAGAATCCAAGGTCCTATAATTGTCGCCATCCAAAACACTGTTTCATATACTTTATTTTTTATATCATACATACAGTAAAATAATATAGTCAAAATAAGCATTGGCAGATAGACCAGCTTCATATGTTCCCATGTTGATTCATTTGTAGGGAACAAAAAACCAACAATAGTATTTTGTCCACTCCAATCGTATACAAAATGGAAAAGCGTTCCAAGAAATGCTACAACAATCATTCCAAATAATAATGATTTCCTTAATTCTTTATATTCCATTTTTCTTCTCCTTTCAAATATAAAATATTTATGGAATTAAATTTTCTAAACAAAAATTAGTCCATCAAAAAAAGGATGATTCTATCATCCTTTTTTATAATACTCATTTTTATTTTTATTATTCATTTTTATCTCTTTTTATTCTGATAATCTAAGGCTTAACTCATATTGGAAAGAATCTAACATATTATTCTGAATCTCAAGTGCTTCGTCAATTGAATAGTCAATAAGAATATCATTTTTTATTGCAACTATTCGATTCGCTTTGTCTTGCTTTAGCAATTCAACTGCATATGCACCCATAAGCGATGCATACATTCTGTCTTTCGCAGTCGGTTGACCACCTCTTTGAATATATCCGAGAACAGATACTCTTGATTCAATTCCTGTTTTTTCCTGAATCATAGAAGCAAGCTCAGGAGCATCAATAACACCTTCAGCAACAACTACAAGATAGCTGTTTCTTCCATCCTGATGTCTCTGTTTTAATGCATCTGTGATAGAATCAAAATTTCCGTCCCACTTTTCAGGCAATACTATCGCATCTGCCGATGTTGCCATTCCTGCCCACAATGCAATATAACCCCTTTTTCTTCCCATTACTTCCACAACACTGCATCGTCCATGAGAAACTGAAGAATCTCTTATTCTGTCTATTGCTTCCATTGCAGTATTGGCTGCTGTATCAAAACCAAGTGTATATTCCGTACACGCAACATCACGGTCAATTGTACCCGGAATGCAAATTATATTTATTCCCTCTTCTTTGAATTTTATAGCTCCTCTCAGTGTTCCATCACCACCTATTGCTATAAGTGCATCAACATTATTTTTCTTTAAGTTTTCGGCAGCAATTTTTCTGAACTCCTCTTTCATAAATCTTTCACTTCGACTGGTAAAAAGAATTGTTCCGCCTTGATTGTTTATATTCCTAACATCTTCAAGCTCCAAAGGAATTGTTTCCCAATCAATTAAACCTTCATAACCTCTTAAAATACCAACTGTTTCTATACCCAAATTATGTGCACTAAAAACGACAGCTCT
>CALZHV010000235.1 GCA_945787485.1 uncultured Lachnospiraceae bacterium | reverse complement strand
GCTTCATATTTTTCTCTATTCATCATAATCAAGATCGTTAATTATTGTTTTAAGAGCTCTTTCAATCATGTTCCACTCTTCATCCGTTTCTATTGGATACAAAACAGGATTTTTCTCATCAGGATTGAATATTGATGCAAAAACTCTTGTGTTATTTTCATCATGCGAATTGTCTGTATAAACAATGTAATTCCTATTGGTATTATCATCGCTATATGTGAATAATATTTCACACTCTGTTTCTTTTCCATTTTCGCCAATAACAGTGAATGTCGCATCTAATCTATCATCTGCAATAGGCTCAAATTCTATGTTTTCATCAAAATTATTTTCATATATCTCTTTTGATATGTTCATAATAACCCTCCTTATTCATTTCAAAGTTTTATCTGTTAATTATCTTCTGAGTTGATTTCATGAATCAACTGTTCAATCTCATCTGTGTCAGTTAGCTTAAGCTTGTCTCGTTTTGCCTGAATTGTTATAAATTCTCCCCAGCCCATCAAGAGAACGGGATGGTTCTCTGCAAATTCACATATTTCCAGACATTTTTTTGAAATATGCATTCGGTGTTTTCTGTCAATCGCAATAGTAAACAACTCACAATCATCGTTGTTATTATTAAAGTAGTCACGATCAAAGCTGCAGGTCATTTTCAAAAGCTTTTCGTCGTCATTAGACACATATTCATCAATCTTACAATATAGTGAATCTGCCTTTTCAATCCTTTTACGCCACGCCCTCGGAATTTGAATAACATTATTCTTTAACTCGACTTTGTATATCCCGATACAAAAAATCATTTTGCCCCCTCCTTAAACATAATAAATATTGTCCTTGTCAACAACAAGAATACTATCGTCATCAATAGTGAACAGCACGTCGCTTGTTGACATTCTTAATTTGTAATAATCGTAATATCTGTCCTTGTCAAAGTGGCATATCAGACGAGCATCAAGTATGCCAAGTCCTGAAAAATTATCAATACCATAATTATTTTTATCGTACTGTTGTATATGACTAACATCATTTGAAATAAGATATGCACCGGCACTTGAGCCAATATATGTTGCTCCTTCAATAATCATCTTTCGCAGTACCATGTCGTATTCGCATTCCTTTAAGTCATGGAGAAGCTTGAAAGTGTTGCCGCCCGTTACATAAATATAATCATATTTAGGCTCGCTATATTTCATGCCAAATATTTGAAATGAACGAACACTGAATAAATAAATATGTTCTCTTTTAAATCCAAAACTCAGCGCATCTTCAATAGCCTGTGCACCTGCCTTTTCTTCGTTTGCAGATGCACAAGGAATAATTAAAAGCTTTTTGTCTGATAAATCGTTGCCTAACACCTTTTCAAATTTGTTAATCATCCATGAAGCGCCTAATCGGCTTGATGATAAAATAAGCATTTTTACTCCTCCTTAAATACTAAATGGAGTTTTAAATGGTAATTCACTTGAATTGTTTCCGTCACCCAAATGATATTTTATTCGGCCAAGCGGTTTAAGACGATCGATAGCATCTTGAAATTGTCTTTTGTTCTGACATCTAAACAAAATTTCATCTCTTTCATTAGAAAGATTATTTACCTTTACTGCTATTTCCTTCGATGGGGCATGAGTTATTTCAGAAATAGCCTCATACATTGAAAGCTCTTTGCCGTATGTTACAGTCTCTATGATAATATCATACCTTTCACTCGGAAGTCTTCGAAGGTTTTCAGTTATCATGACAGGATATTTATGCTTGTGATATGATGCAATTTCTTCTTTGCGATCTTCAAACTCTTTGATTAACTTATTTGCAATTTCTTCATCCGACCTTGCTTCAATATTGACTTGTTCAAAAATCTTTGAGAAATCAAATTCCGGAATATTATTTTTGCGTTTTCTATCCAAGCAATCGGAATATCGCACTTCGTAATCGTACTCGCTGATATCAGGCAATCTTACTGTCAATAGAAGGATATTGCAAAATGATTAATGATTCTTCTGTGCTCCTTTCGGGATAATACACCTTTAAATTATCAGAAAGAGCTGAAGCAATATTAGAAATAATATTTCCCTCAACATCCGCTGTTTCGTTATGAAACAAAATTATTGTATTATTGTTTTTGAGCTTGTCCAAAAAATCAAAATTATACATAGATAAACCCTCCTTATAAAATAAATTATCAATTATTTGAATTCCTCATCATTTGCGTATTGTTTTATCAATTTTAGATACTCGGCAGTCGTTACACAAGCATAGGCATCTGCATCCTGCTCTATTGACTGATTTTTATAACCATCATAGTCTTCTTCGCTTTGTATATACTTATCTAAGCCTTCTTTACATTCTTTAGCACCACTGAGAGTTGACAAGCTTTTAAGCTCATCAGGCACTGATTCATAGAGCTTCTTCTGCTCGTGCTGGTAAACATGGTATGTCTCGTGTAATACAATATAGAGTGCATCCTCAACATCAAGGTCGTTGAAAACCGATTCGTTTAGATAAATAGTTTCTTTTCCATTATTGTAATAAGCATAGGTAGTACCGTTGTTTTCTGAGGAGAAAGGCTTGATTATAACAGGGACAGCAATGCTGCTCCCGAAATATGTACATTCGATGTTGACTATTATTTGAAAAATGTCAAGGCGTTCAGCAAGACTTAATTCGTTATATGTACCGTCTATAATAGGCATAACATCTTTAAGGCGTGCTTTAATAAGACTATTGTCTTTTGCATCTGCATTATTAGTAGCCTCAATGCTTGAAGTTATCATCTCGCTTTCGTCAACTGTTTGATTTGATAACAGTTTGTTTGTCATAACGCCTGTCGGCACTGAAAGAACAATTGCAATAATACAAACCGCTGTTGTAAGCACCTGAATAGATTTTAGTATTTCTCTTTTCTTTCTAACACTCTTTTTAGCCTTTTTAACTTCATATATACGAATGAAAGCAAGGCAAATTAGAATTACTATTCCGATAACAAGGCAAATACCGGACCTACGGTTAAAGCTTCTCATATTAATCATATATATAACTAAAACTGACGAGGGACCGATAAGTCCTGAAGCAATTGCTAATAGCTTTTTGCCTTTATTAAAAAGCAGAATAAGATACGGAGATATTACAAACGATATAATGCCAAGAACAAAGCACATAACTATACTTATGTTAAACTTGTGAATTGAAAGCATTCGGGTAACCGATAACGCAAATGACGAAATTATAAACGTTAGTCCATTAAGAAGCTCATATACTTTAACTTCT
>CALZHV010000234.1 GCA_945787485.1 uncultured Lachnospiraceae bacterium | reverse complement strand
ATTATTTCGAAAGCTAAAAAGCTTAAATGTGACTGTATAAAAATGATTAATATATCTGATAACGCAGCATTACTTGAGTCGGTTTTAAATTTAAATAATATCTGTTATGAGAAAAAAAACGGTAAAGGCTATATGGTATATAATTTTTTTAATAATAATTACCATAAAAAAAGACAAAAGAAATATTATTATGATGAAATTGTTTAAAAAATAACATATTATAAATAAAATATTTTATTTTTTTTTCCTTTGTGGTAGAATTAATTGATTTGCTGTTGCAAAACTTTATTTTTTGAAAAGGGGATAATCTCATGTACAAAATTTTGAAGAAAGAAGTATTAAATCAGGCTGTTTTCCTTTTCGACGTTGAAGCACCTTATGTTGCTGCACGTTGCGAAGCAGGACAGTTTGTAATCGTGCGTATTGATGAAGACGGTGAAAGAATACCTCTTACAATAGCTGATTACGATAGAGAAAAGAATTCTATTACTATAGTTGTTCAGGCTGTAGGTTATTCAACAAAGCTTATGTCTAAGCTTGAGGAAGGTGACTCATTCCTTGATTTTGTTGGTCCTTTAGGTCAGCCTGCTCCATTGAAGAAATGGAACAGAGTAGTAGGTGTAGCCGGTGGACTTGGAGCTGCTCCGTTGTATCCACAGTTAAAGAAGCTTGCAGAGGATGGATGTGAAGTCGATGTAATAATCGGCGGACGTTCAGCTGAGTTTGTTCTTTGGGCTGATAAATTTGCAAAGTTCTGTAAAAATGTTTATATTATGACAGATGATGGAAGTCTTGGAGGAAAGGGCTTTGTTACAAATAAGCTTCAGGAGCTTATTGAGTCCGGTGAAAAGTATGATCATGCAATTACAATAGGACCGCTTATTATGATGAAGAATGTTGTATTGGTGACAAAGAAGTATGATCTTCCAACAGCAGTATCATTAAATCCTATTATGATTGATGGTACAGGTATGTGTGGTGGTTGCCGTGTTACTGTTGGCGGAGAAACTAAATTCGCTTGCGTTGACGGTCCGGATTTTGACGGATTTGAAGTTGATTTTGATGAGTGTATAAAGAGACAAGCCTTCTTTAAAGAGGAAGAGCATGAATGTATGATGAGAATAGGAGAGTAAAAAATGCCTAATATGAGTCTGACAAAGGTTCCAATGCCTCAGCAGGAGCCAAACGTAAGAAATAAGAATTTTGAAGAGGTTGCAACAGGATATACTGCGGAAATGGCAATTGAAGAAGCAACAAGATGTTTGAACTGTAAGCATAAGCCATGTGTAGACGGATGTCCTGTAAATGTACCTATACCTGGATTTATAGAGCAGGTAGCAGCAGGAGAATTTGAGAAGGCTTATGAAATCATAACAAGTGAAAATGCATTGCCTGCTATTTGCGGACGTGTATGTCCACAGGAAAATCAGTGTGAAGGAAAATGTGTAAGAGGAATAAAGGGCGAGCCTGTTTCAATTGGCCGTCTTGAAAGATTTGTAGCTGATTACCATATGCAAAATGGTAAGCAGGCAGTAAATACAACTACTCCAAATGGCAAAAGGGTTGCAGTAGTTGGGTCAGGTCCTGCAGGTATTACATGTGCAGGAGAGCTTGCAAAGAATGGTTTTGAAGTGACTATTTTTGAAGCACTTCATAAAGCCGGCGGAGTTCTTTCGTATGGAATTCCAGAATTTAGACTTCCAAAAGATTTAGTTGCTAAGGAAATCGAGAATGTAACAAATTTAGGTGTCAAGATAGAGACTAATGTTGTTGTTGGTCGTTCAATAACAGTTGATGATTTATTTGAAAAAGGATATGATGCAGTATTTCTCGGAACAGGAGCAGGTCTTCCTAATTTCCTTAGAATACCGGGAGAGAATCTTCTTGGCGTATATTCAGCGAATGAATTCCTTACAAGAGTTAATCTCATGAAGGGCTATAAGAAGGGTGAAGCTCCAACACCAATCAAGGTTGGAAAAAAAGTTGCTGTAGTTGGAGCAGGTAATGTTGCAATGGATGCAGCCAGAACAGCTAAGAGACTTGGCGCTGAAGAAGTATACATAGTTTACAGAAGAGGCGCTGAGGAAGTTCCTGCAAGAGCTGAAGAGGTTGAGCATGCTAAGGAAGAAGGAGTAATATTTAAACTTCTCAATAATCCTGTAAAGATTCACGGAAATGATGGATGGGTATCAGGTATAGAAGTAGTTGCTCAGGAATTGGGTGAGCCTGATGCTTCAGGAAGAAGAAGACCGCAGCCGATTGAGGGCTCAAACAATGTTATTGATGTTGAAACAGTTGTAATAGCTATCGGACAATCTCCAAACCCACTTATACGTCAGACTACAGAAGGACTTGAAACTCAGAAGTGGGGCGGAATAATTGTAAACGAAGAAACAAATGAAAGTACAAGAGAACATGTTTATGCAGGTGGTGATGCGGTAACAGGTGCTGCAACTGTAATTCTTGCAATGGGAGCAGGAAAGAAGGCTGCCAAGGCAATTATAGATTCATTTTCGGAAGAGTAAATTATAATGAGGTAAAACATAATGGATAATTATGCTGAGCATATACTTGAAAAGAAAATAGGGACTTCCCAGATGCTTGCCATGATAGGTGCAATAATGCTTACGATATCCGGAGTGATTGTGTTATGGATGATTAAGTTTGGTATTGGTGTAATTATTATTGCTGTTGGAGCATTTTTGATATTTGTAGCAAAAGAAAATATGTCTTTGGAATATGAATATGAATTTACCAACGGTGATTGTGATATTGCAAAGATTATCAATAAAGCATCCAGAAAAGAAAAGTATAAATTTTCTGCAGGTGAAGTTACGAGAGTATTACCTTACAATTCTGAAAAGTTTCAAAATGAATTGGATGTAAATGCAAAAATGCATGTTTTGGATTATACTTCAGGATATGAAGAAAATAATGAAAATTGGTATGCTTTTATTACAAGTGTAGCAAATGAAGATAAAGCAATTATTCTTGAACTGAATGAAAAGTGTTTAGAACATGTAAAAGTTGTATACAGACAAAAATTTGAAAAATAATAATTATAAACCGGGCTTTATGCCCGGTTTTTTGCATGAAATCTGCTTAAACTGTCAATAATTATTAAAATTAATAATATTGATAGGAGTATATCTATGCAAAACAAATGGATTAAAGATTTTATCATGTGGTTTACAGGTGGGACAATTTATTTTTTTCTAGAAATTATTGCCAGAGGATATTCTCACTATTCAATGTTTATCTGCGGTGGTTTGTGCTT
>CALZHV010000233.1 GCA_945787485.1 uncultured Lachnospiraceae bacterium | reverse complement strand
AAAATACAAAAGATAAAAGCCAAAAGACATAAGACAAAAGAAAAAGGATATTAATAATTATATTGACTTCGAAGAAATGTAAACGTATAATTGAGCGTATGGTTAACAATGAAAGGAGCAATATAATTATGATAAATTTGGCGGAAGAAATAATATCAGGCAGACGAATCAACAGAGAAGATGATTTGTCTGTCTTTTTAAAATGTGATTTGGGCGATCTTTGTAAAGGTGCTGATATGATTAGAGAGCACTTTATTGGAAATAAAGTAGATTTATGTTCTATTATAAACGGAAGAAGCGGAAGATGTCCTGAGGATTGTAAATATTGTGCACAATCAGCACATTATAAAACAAATTGTGAAGTATATGATTTTATTTCTGAAGAAGAAATAATGAAAGCATGTAAGATTCATGAAGAAGAAGGTGTAGACAGATTTTCCATAGTTACATCAGGAAGGTCGTTAACAGGTGAAGAATTCGAAAAGGCTTTGCATGCATACAAAAGAATGAATGAAGAATGTAAAGGTATCAAGTTATGTGCTTCAATGGGTTTTTTGACTGCAGAACAGTTGAAACAATTACATGATGCGGGTGTAACGAGCTATCATCATAATATCGAAACATCAAAAAGGTTTTTTCCAAGTATATGTACAACTCATACATATGAGCAAAAGCTGGAAACCTTGAAAATGATAAAGGAAGAGGGAATGGATGTATGCTCAGGCGGTATTATAGGAATGGGAGAAACATGGGAAGACAGGTTGGATATGGCCTTAAGTCTTGCTGAAGCAGGCGCAGATTCAATACCTATAAATGCATTGATGCCGATAAAAGGGACTCCTTTGGAAAATAGAGAACCGTTAACAGAAGATGAAATAATCAGAACTATAGCATTTTTCAGATATATAAATCCTACAGCAAATATACGACTTGCAGCAGGAAGAGCACTGTTGGAAAATGATGGAGAAAAAGCATTTGAATCAGGTGCTTCAGCTACAATAACCGGAAATATGCTTACGACAGTTGCACGTGCAAATATAAAAAGTGACAAAGAAATGTTAAAAAGATTAAATCGTCTGTAGAATAAATAATGCGAAAAGAAAAAATGTAAAAAATAATAATGCGAAAAGCAAAAATTATTAAATATTTAATTATAATTTAAATAATTGTTTGTCTTTTCGCATTTTCTTTTTCTTTTTTTATTTTAAATGGTATAAATAAAATAAAAAAAATGTTATAATACTTTGATAAAATTTGAGAAAAATGTACAAAGAGGCTTGATATGACATTAAAGGAACTGAAAATTGGAGAAAGTGCATGTATTGAAGCTGTTGGTGGAGATGGTGCATTAAGACAGCATTTTTTAGATATGGGTATGATACCGGGCGCAGAAGTGACATTGGTAAAGCTGGCGCCGATGGGAGACCCAATGGAATTAAGTATCCATGGTTATGAGCTGACATTACGTTTAGAGGATGCTGACAAAATAGATGTAACAAAAATTGCACAAAAAACAGAAATAAAGAAAACTGAAAAGAAACACAAGCATCATGCTCATCCTTCTCTTGGAGAGTCAGGAATACATCACGAAAAGGGAAGCGGAGAACCGCTTGCTGAAAATGAGCTTCTTTCTTTTGCCTTAGTTGGTAATCAAAATTGTGGAAAAACCACACTTTTTAACAAGCTTACAGGAGCTAATCAGCATGTGGGTAATTTCCCTGGTGTAACCGTGGACAAAAAGGATGGTGCAATAATTGGACATTCTAATACATTAATCACAGATTTACCGGGAATATATTCAATGTCACCATATTCCAGGGAAGAATTGGTATCCAGAGATTTTGTATTAAATGATAAGCCAAAGGCAATCGTAAATATTATTGATGCCACAAATATAGAAAGAAATCTTTATCTTACAATGCAGCTTCTTGAGATGGACACACCGATGGTTGTAGCGGTGAATATGATGGATGAGCTTACCGGAAACGGAGGAACCATAGATATAAACTGTATGGAGGGAATGTTAGGCGTTCCGGTTGTTCCTATTGCAGCAGCAAAAAATGAAGGTGTAGATGAGTTAATCGATCATGCCATACATATTGCATATTATCAGGAAAAACCGCTGGAACAGGATTTTTGTGAAAAAAATGATAATGGTGGAGCAGTTCACAGATGTCTTCATGCTGTGTCTAATTTGATAGACGATCATGCAAAAGATGCAGGTATTCCGATTAGATTTGCATCATCAAAGGTAGTGGAAGGCGATAAAGATATTATTGAGAGATTAAAGCTTGAACAAAATGAGCTTGAAGCTATAGAGCATGTTATTGTGCAAATGGAAAAAGAAAGAGGTCTGGACAGAAGTGCGGCAATTGCGGATATGCGTTTTTTATATATTAAAAAGGTCTGCTCGCATTGTGTGAATAAGCCTGTCGAAAGCAAAGAAAGAATAAGAAGTCAAAAAATTGACAAAATATTGACGGGAAAATATACGGCTATTCCGTTATTTATTATAATAATGGCTAGCGTTTTTTGCCTGACTTTTAATGTTATTGGTGCATTTTTTCAAAATATTCTCGAAATGGGAATCGATGAATTAACAAAAATCGTTGATAATTTATTGACGGCAGGTAATGTAAATATAGTAATTCACGATCTTATTATTAATGGAATATTCGAAGGTGTAGGAGGCGTCCTTAGTTTTCTTCCTATAGTTGTAACTATGTTTTTCTTTTTGTCTATTCTTGAGGATAGCGGATATATTGCAAGGGTTGCATTTTTTATGGATAAACTCCTTAGGAAAATAGGTTTATCCGGAAGAAGCATAGTACCTTTATTAATTGGGTTTGGTTGCTCTGTTCCTGCGGTTATGTCCACAAGGACACTTCCGAGTGAAAGAGACAGAAAAATGACTATTTTACTTACACCTTTTATGAGTTGTACGGCAAAGCTTCCGATATATGCATTTTTTGTAAATGCATTTTTCAGTAAATACAGTGGTATCGTGATGACATGTGTTTATCTGCTTGGAGTATTGCTTGGTATTCTGGCTGCTTTACTGTATAAAGCATTTATGTTTAAGGGAGAAGCAGTACCTTTTGTAATGGAATTGCCAAATTACAGACTTCCGGGAATAAGAAGTACACTTCAGCTTATGTGGGAAAAAGCAAAGGATTTTCTTCAAAAAGCTTTTACCGTTATTCTTATTGCAACAATAGTTGTATGGTTTTTGCAAAGCTTTGATACAAGATTTAATCTTGTATCTGATTCTGCAGATAGTATGATGGC
>CALZHV010000232.1 GCA_945787485.1 uncultured Lachnospiraceae bacterium | reverse complement strand
GTGTGGCAAGTATTGCTGCATGTGCCTGTCTAATGTCGTAGACTTTACTCTTTATATCTAAGAGAATATCGAGATTTTCATCATTTATCTCAAGGCCTGCCTGCGTAAGCTCTTCCTTTGCAATAGATGCTTCTGCCTTCTTCATTATCTCCACTGTTTTTGACAATTCCCTTGTGTCAACATTAACATCAAGACTAACCATTCGCTTTGCAACCCGGAGTGTCATGGAAAGTCTTATTTCCTGAATTTGTCTTATCTCAGATATATTATTTAGCTTGCTCAAATCCCTGCTGTTTGCTATTGAGGCGAGGCTGTTTTTTCGGCTGTTGTTTTGGCTGTTGTTTTGGCTGTTGTTTTGGCTGTTATTTTGTATATATGAAAATTCTTTATCCGACAGATTATTACCCGTCAAGTCGCCGCTTGCTGTTTCATTTAATTCAAGTTTTCCTAACACCTCTTCAATTGAAGAATAGTCCCACGAATTCACTTCCATATAAAGGCTTTCGCTCTTTGCCAATATAAATTCAGCATTATCATATGGGAGCTCTAAATCTTGTATATTTTTTCCGACAAGATGCTGATAATCCATATATAGCTTTATGGAATCGGTTGTAACCGGCAATTCGTTTCCGAGCATAAACTTAGCACCTTCCAGAGCAAGAGGGTCATCCTTGTACCCGGACATTTCAATGATGTCACTTAGCTGTGTGCTCATTGCATTTATTACCTCATCATCCACACAGGCATTTGAAACATTGCTGCCGCTGAAATGCGCCTTATACATATTTTCTGTTGTTATATTCAAATTGTTTCTGACAAGATATGTAAGCTCTTTATTATCTATTTTAAAATTGGTGCCGTTTATTTTTAGCTGTCCGCCTATTACGGTCATATTTGAAATATCTCCATCCGCCGCTTTTATACGGGCAAACAACTCTGCCGTTTCTTCTTTGTGAGCATTGGCCCTCATTGTATTTACCATACTCATGAGATCAGACATGGATGCACCAGTGACATCTATTCCCATCATTTCCAATTGCTTTATTTCTTCGCTCGAAAGTCGTGTACGAATTTCTTTTGCATCTTCCTTAGCCTTTTCTTCTTTACTTCTTTCGTCAATAGCTTCTTCCTGCTCTTTTTTCTCTTTGTTTTTAAGATAATCATCAAAATTATCCATTGTGTTGTTTACTTTTAAATCGTTGTTTTTTTCCGCAACATATTCATATTTATAATCAGCACAAGCAGCCACATTCTTTTCAGTCTGTGGCTGCTTTGGCATATTTATTTCAGATGTATATGCATTGATTGCATTTATATTCATATCGATTTTCTGTCCCACAAAAACACCTATCCTTCCATATACCGTGTATGATGTATCTGTTATTTTTATCGGACAATCTTTCAATATAATTAAGTCTTGCTTATTCAAGTCTTTCTAAAGATGACATATGCATCTTTAAAGCAACATGATAATTAAGTTGTACCGGCTAAAGCCTCGATAACGGATCAATTGCTTCTTCATTTATTCTTATTTCAAAATGAACATGCGGTCCCGTGCTGTCACCTGTGCTTCCCGACAATCCAATTATTTCTCCCTGTTTTACTGCCTGTCCTTCCAAAACAAGTGTTTCGCTCATATGTCCGTATCTTGTTATAACCCCATTGCCATGGTCTATATATACACTTATTCCGTATCCTCCGTTCCAACCCGATTGGACAACAACGCCATCTGCTGCTGCTTTTACTTGTGTACCTGACGGAACAGCAAGGTCTATTCCATTGTGATTCGTTCCCCATCTCGGACCAAAATTGGATGTCAATACATATTTTTCTACCGGATAGATAAACTCCGGTCTTACTTTTGTTCCCATTCTGACCCTTCTTGCAATTGCTTTTTTGGATATTTTCCTTTGCACTTCCTTTTTGGATACAATCTCTCCGTTTTCATATGATACAAGATAAGTAATTTCCTCTAAGCCGGTTTCACCTTCCTCAATCATCCTTTCATCCTCATACATGTGCTCATCTTCAATATACTCCGTAGGCAGATTATATACCTTTATCATATTTACAGTCTGTATAGATTTATTATTCATCGTCGGTATGCTCTTTTTAAGGCTCACCATGGTATTATTATCATTTATTATTTTTGTAAATGTCACAACAAACAAGAAAGTCGTTATTATTAAAATAAAATAAATGTATTTTCTTTTGTAGGAGCTGTAATAAGAATTTCTCACGTCATCATCTCCTAACATATTTGTAACAATTTTGTAATAATTAAATTGTAAATATATGTGTTCTCGTTGTAAAGAAAAAACATATTCTATTTTTCTACATTTAACGCTTTTTTATTCACATAATTATTGATAGTTGTTTTTTATTATGCTAAACTTATCTCGAATTATACGAAAAAGGGGTGACGCAAATTGGCTAGAAATCATTTAGAAATAGACGATATTTCACCACAACTTCAAAACAAAGTAAAACAGAATCTTAAATTTAAAACAGGAAATTTTGTATGGAAGGTTCGTTTCAATATTCCGCTTGACCCAAAAACAGTAAACAAAGATACCATGTACGTTACAAACTCTCAAAACCAGAGGTTAAATACATATATCAAATACGACTTAGCTTCAGAAGAAATAGAAATTGAGCCATTAGAACCTTATGCTACCAACGAACAGTATTCTCTTATCATTACTACAAATGTGAAATCAAAAGGCGGACAATCCTTGAGCCAGCCGGTTTCATTAAAATTTAAATTATAAAACGAAAGTTTTATGTCAAAGGAAAATTCTTTTGACCATACTGTGACATTTTCCGATAAAAAATAAGCTGCACATAACGTGCAGCTTTTTATATTATGCAACCGATGACATGGTACCTTATCAATTTATCAAAAATAATCCTCTCGCAAAAAAACGATTGCTTGTTTTCTTACCATCACCTTCATTCTACTATATATTTTACTCATACAAAGATTTTATGTTACAAAATAAGTTTTCTTTAATTATAAGATTGATTTGTATTTTTTTACTGTTATAAATGTACTAGTTTCACTTCAATTTCGTTCAATTAATTTTATTTTATGCTTGTTTCTTTTTATTTTCCTGTCTAACTTTTCATTTGCAATTTATAATAAAAAAAAGTATAATTATGTCGTACAGAAAATCATTCTTATTATTTTTAAATCATTCTTATATCAATCTTCCAGTTAGGTGGATTAACCATATCTGTACAAAATCAGAACCACCGGCTTAGCCGGTGGTTTGTTCAAGCCCTATAAGGGCTTATT
>CALZHV010000231.1 GCA_945787485.1 uncultured Lachnospiraceae bacterium | reverse complement strand
GCATTTGTATTTTACTTTCTGCATTTATTATTATGCAATTATATTTTTCATTTAATTTTTTTCATTATTAACTGCATTGATGCTTTTGCACTTTAACGCTTTAAACTGTCAACTTCTGCATTATAACACTTTATTAATAAAAATGCACGCTTTTTTTTATTTTATTGAAATTTTTGATGATTTCAATAAAATAAAAATAAAGAATAGCATGAATTATACTATTCTTTATTGTCTTACTAAAACAATTTCTTTACTTCGATATCATATTCTCCGAAATATTTTGCCTTAAGAATTTTTTTAATAGTTTTCTCGTCATCCGGAAACATTTCACGCCAATATGTCCATTGTTCTTTCATTTTGAAAAGTACATTTATGTCGGGCGACATCATTTCCTTATATTGATTATACAAATCATCATGGTACAATCTGAAACGCTTCCAATCAAACTCTGACGAATGACTGCCTATAGCCGAAGCATTATTATTATCAGTTTGATTATCATTTTCCCATGCTCTTATTTCTTCAATGAACTCAGGATTTCTGAGGAAACCTCTTCCTATCATAAGGGCATCCGGCATATTCGGATTGTTTTCCTTAATCACTTTTCTTACCGCTTCTATATCATCTATAGTATTGATTTCACCATTATAGACAACCGGATTTTTACTATTTTTTAAAGCATAAACAAATTGCTCCATGCGAATCGGTTCTCTGTAATAATCGGTTCTTAGTCTTGGATGAATAATTAGCTCGCTTATCGGATATTTGTTGTAAATTTCGAGTATCTCTTCCCACTCATCGCAATCCGTATAACCTATTCTCGTTTTTATCGAAAGCCTTATATTTTTTTTGCCGGAAAAATCAAATATTTCATCTAGAAATTTTTCTAATAAACCTGTTCTGTTAAGGAACCCGGAGCCTTTTCCTTTTGCGCAAACTGTTCCTGACGGACATCCAAGATTCAAGTTTATTTCATTATATCCCATATCACAAAGTGCTTCTGCCGCTGCGTTAAAATGATGCGACTTTGACGCAAGAATCTGTGGCACAAGAAATACTCCTTCATTATTTTCAGGTAGTACATCTTTTTTCTCTTTAGGGTTCATTACACAGTTATCTGCCGGTGAGATAAACGGAGCAAAAAACTTGTCTACTCCTTTGTAATATTTATTATAAGTATTTCTAAATGTACATCTTGTCACACCCTCAAGCGGAGCAAAGTATATATTCATAATATTTCTCTTTTCATTAATCTATTTCTCACACCATTTTACAAGCATATCCTTAAGCTTATCCTTTTCAACCGGTTTTTCTATGGAATCATTCATTCCCGCCTGCATGAACTGCTGTACGGATTCTTCCATGGAATCTCCCGATAATGCGATTATAGGCACTCGTGCATAATAATCCCGGTTATCAAGCTTATCATCATTCGCCATGCTTCGAATATGTCTTGTTGTTTCAAGTCCATCCATATATGGCATCATGTAGTCCATGAAAATTATGTCAAAATGCTTATCCTGCACAAGCTCTATCGCCTTTTCTCCTGAGATAGCCGACTCGACAGTAACCCCTAGACTTTCGAGCATTATTGTTTCTATTTTGATATTTAACACATTATCATCAACAATAAGGACAGATATGTTATCAAAGCTTTTTTCGCTAATATCTTTTGTGTCTTGAGTCTTACCTTCCGTAACGTCTGACCTTTTCTGGAAAATTGTAAAGAAGAATTCAGTTCCCTTTCCATATTCGCTGTCAACAGAAAGTCTGCCACCCATCATCTGGATAAATTCCTTTGAAATATAAAGACCAAGTCCTGTACCTTCTTTGTTATGATTTTTCTTTTTATCTACCTGTGAAAATGCTTCAAAAAGCTTTTTCAAATTTTCCTTCCTAATGCCCTGTCCTGTATCTCTAACTGAAAAATGCACAAAATAGCCCTCGCTGTTTTCTTTTTCCACCCATATCTTAAGGGTAATCGAACCCTTTTCTGTAAATTTGACAGCATTGTTCATTAGATTTATAAGAATCTGTCTAATACGTAAGGCATCACCAACAAGCCAGTTTGGTATTCGATTATCGACATCAATTATTACTTCTATAGGCTTCGTATCTATACGATTTTCAACTATCATTTTTACATTTTCAAGCATAGGTCGAAGCTCATAGGAATCCTCTATTATTTCCATCTTGCCGGCTTCAATTTTGGAACTGTCAAGCAAATCATTTACAATCATCAGGAGTGAATCTCCTGAAGTTTTAATATTTTTTAAATACGCCGTATCCTTCTCGGAATGTTCCTCCTCAAGCATTAAATCTGTCATGCCGACAATGGCATTCATCGGAGTTCTTATTTCGTGTGAAACAAGCGATATGAAAGCAGATTTAGATGCATTTGCTTCATCAGCTTTTCTTTTTTCTTCCCTTGCAGTTTCCAAAAGCTTTATATCGGGATTTTCAAGCACAAGAAAGAAAGATATAGCAATAAGAGTAAGTCCCATTCCTGCCAACAATAAAGTTGTATCCATAATTGTCAGTGCCGTTACTATGAATTCAATTGAAAATGCAGACACTATTGCTATACGTTTCTTAGGATGAATGTATTTCCAATGTACAAGAAAATTGATAGTCATATGTAGTAAAAATACAGCTATACTAAGATACATTATTACCGCCGGAATTCCACTTGCATAATTTTGCTTTTCCGTCTCTACATATTTAATTGGCGCTACAAGTAATATAATTTCAGCAATGATAAGATAGATAAAAAGAACCTTCGATATAATTTGATGAACATTAGACATATACAGTCCTTCCATCTCATGTTTAATCAGCTCTGAAATATAAATGTAATACAAATATATTGTAAAAAGCATAGTCATCAAAAAAACTTTATGAACAGCATCGTTCCAAATTTTTGGAATAGTATCAATTTTTGATACTGTGATAACTGTAATAGCATCAAACACAAGATGTATCATTAATACTACTAATATTGCACTGTATGTTTTATGCATTAATGTTTTTTCTCTCGTTCCGGAAAAATAAATAACAGCCAAAAACAAGAGAATTAACACACATGCTATTTCCATTCTAAGCATATTGAAACCTCTTCTTCATTCGCATATTATGAGCATGTTATTTTTTGCATATATATGCATGTGTTAAATTTGATAAAAACCCACAATATGAATGTATCATTTTTTTTGAATGATTTCAATATGTTATTTATTCATCTTACAAAATCTTTACTCTGTTTTTATTTAACAGTAATTTATTTTTATTATTTTTTATAAATTTCGTTTTATTA
>CALZHV010000230.1 GCA_945787485.1 uncultured Lachnospiraceae bacterium | reverse complement strand
ATGTGAGCTGCTTTCAGTAATAATGAAAAAGTTTTATTTGATAAACCCATTTACGTGGCCAATGATAAACAAGTATGAATTATATGCAGGTTTCTCCCAATTGGTACCGGTTTTTGCGATAGAGATTGTTATATTGAGCGTATTGTCATTCTATATGATTGGCAGAAAAAAATAAAAGAAAAATATTCCCGTGTGTAATGAATCCGGGAATATTTTTCTTTTTAAGAAGCTTTTTACAGCACTTTGTTTTATATTAGTCAACCTTTGGAGCTTTGTAATTGGCTGTGATAGTACCTGTAGCCTTGTATTCAGCAATACGTGCCTGAATTCTTTCTGACTGATCAAGCAACTGGCTAATTGAAGCATTATGATTTAAGTGGTCAATAAGAATAGCAATATATTTACTCATATCAGCTGAGCTGTACCATGGGCGGGTAAATAAATCAGGAAGCTGATAAGTAAGGTTAGTTGTAATTACCTTTTCAATAGTACCGTCCTCATATGCTTTATCAAAAATCTCAAGACCGTTTGTAAATAAACCAAATGTAGCAAGAGCATATACTCGTCTGGCTTTACGTCTTTTAAGCTCCTTTGCAACATCAAGCATACTTTCACCTGATGCAATCATATCATCAATAATGATAACATCCTTGCCTTCTACTGAGTCTCCAAGGAATTCATGAGCGACAATAGGGTTTTTACCATTTACGATTGTAGTATAATCTCTTCTCTTGTAGAACATACCTACGTCTACACCAAGGTGGTTGGCAAAATAGATTGCTCTGTTCATAGCACCTTCGTCAGGACTTATTACCATCATGTGGTCGCTGTCAAGCTCAAGATTCGGAGTTGTAAGGAGCAATGTCTTGATGAACTGATATGTTGGCATTATATTTTCAAAGCCATTTCTTGGAATCGCATTTTGTACACGTGGATCATGTGCATCAAATGTAATAATATTGTCAACACCCATTGCTATTAATTCCTGAAGAGCAATAGCACAGTCAAGAGATTCTCTTGTTGAACGCTTGTGCTGTCTGCTTTCATAAAGGAAAGGCATTATTACTGTAATTCTGTTTGATTTACCTGCTATGGCAGATATAACACGCTTTAAATCTGAATAATGATCATCTGGTGACATTACTGTTGTCTGTCCACATATTTTGTATGTGATGCTATGGTTAACTACATCAACCATGAGATATATATCAGTACCTCTGACAGATTCTGAGAGGGTACCTTTAGCCTCTCCTGAGCCAAATCTTGGACACGAAGATTTAAGGATGTATGAATCCTTTTCGTAACCTGCAAATGTTATGCTGTCCTTTTGGTCGTTATGCCTTTCTGCTCTCCACTTAGCTAAATATTTGTCAACCTTTTCACCCAAAGCTGTGCAACTCTGAAGTGGAATAATTCCGAGCTTTCCTACTGGTACGTTGATAAGATTACTTGAATCCGGCATGATTTTTTCCTCCATTTTAAGCATTTGTGTTAATTGCTTTTTTTCTTATCTGATATCTTATATTATCACCATAAATATTAAATACGGTGTAATCAGCTATAAAACGTGACATTACACGTTCTGAATAAGTGTCTCTCAAATCCGGCATTTCCAGATTGGTAGAGAAGATAGTTGCCAATTGATTTTGCTTGCGGTCGTTTATTAACTCGAAAAGCTGTGAGCATACAAAACCATTTGTGTATTCTGTTCCAAGATCGTCTATTATTAACAAATCACATTCAAAAACATGATTATAAAGGTCTTCTAATTCTTTTTTGTTGCGCATGATATATGCGCCGAGTATGTCTTCAAACAACTGGTTTGATGAAAGGTAAAATACTTTGTAACCCTCATCCAACAATTGCTTGGCAATACAATGTGTCAGAAATGTCTTCCCAAGACCGGTATCTCCGTATATGAGAAGATTGGAGCATTTTCTGTCCTTCCTGCCAAAATTTTCAACATAAGACTTGATTTTGTCTAATATGTTAGAGGCATTGTTGTAAGGGGAAGGAGCATCACCTGATTTTTCTTTGCTGTAATATTCGAGAGTGAAGGTCGAAAAATTTTCTTTCTCCAATATTGCTTCCAAATTTGACTGCTTATACAACATGTGTATAAATTTATCCTTATAACAGCTGCATCTTTCCTGACCAATATATCCTGTGTCATGACATTTCTTACATGTATAAACAGGATCGAGGTAATCTGCGGGATATCCGGCTTTTACAAGCAAAGCTTTTTTCTTTTCAGTGTTTTGTCTGTTAGACTCGCTGACACCATAGCTGTTAGCAACAGCATTTTGACCGCCATCTATTCTAAGTCGAAGCGCATCCAGATACGAGCTCACGGATTTATAACAAAGCTCTTTTATTTCAGGAATTTCTTTGTAGATTTGTTCCTGCCTTTCGAATTCTATTCTTTTATTTTGTATACGAGTCTGTTCGTAGCTCGTCATAATATCTTCTGTTCTGAGATTTAAATGTGCCATTAGCTATTAACCTCTTTAATAAACAGCTTTTTCATTTCGTCAAGGTCATCTGACTTTGTCTGATTAAAATTGTTAAAGCTATTCTTCTTAAGCTGAGTATTGGATTTTGCAGAATTTCTCGCCGCAAAAGCCTTGTCACTTTTTTCGACATCACTCAGAGTTCTTATATCTGCTTCGTTCCACTTTTTTAAAATACCGTCCACATAAGGAAAGTTTGCTGAATTAGGCTTTTCCAAAATAGCTTTTTCACATGCGCATTGTATCATATTTGCTTCAAAACCGAAATCTTTATTCCAGGTTTTTACATATTCTAATTCTGCAGGCGAAGGGTTTCTCCTGTTTATGCACAATGCCTTATGCACAAGTTTTACAATTCCGTTCGTTAAGGAACATTGTTCCTTTGCCTGTTGGCTTGTCTTAATACCGTCCTTGTACCATGAGATTGCTACAGCTTCCATGTAATTACAGCTCTTTTTTTCCAGCATTATACAATATTGAATGAGATATTCAAATAAATCAACATCAAATTCCAAATCATTATATATGTACATAAGAGAATTAAGTTCTCTCGATGATAAAGGTTTTCCAAATAAAGTTTCTACCTGATAAGTGATGTCCTCCCAATCTTCATCACCACTCAAGGCTTTGACAGCTTTTTCAGAAAATTTTTGTTTAGCAGGGACAACTAACTCTGCAGATGGCTGCAAAGGCATCTTGACAATTGTAGCAACATTCTGTGAGTCCGGCTCAACCTCATCATTTTCTTCATCACTGTTAAGAAGATGTTCAAAACTGTGCTCATCTGAATTGAGTAAATCATCAGG
>CALZHV010000229.1 GCA_945787485.1 uncultured Lachnospiraceae bacterium | reverse complement strand
TCGGGAGCAAGTGGATTTAATTTCAACAGATTTGTTAAAAATATTAAATCTATCAGTCTTCTGGCTCTTCTTTCCACGGTTTTGTCATCCTTTATATATGGTGGTTTGTTCTATTTACTTTCCACGGTTTTACATTTAGGTTTTTCGATATGGCTTTGTATTTTGTTAGGCTGTATAGTATCGCCGACAGACCCGATTGCTGCAACAAGTATATTGAAAAAAGCAGGATTGTCAAAAAATGTATCAACTGTAATAGAAGGAGAATCATTGTTTAATGATGGCACAGGTGTTGCTGTTTTTGTATGTATCAGGAATATAGTAAATGATACTTCGGATTTGAGCTTCCCGGTTCTGATGGCAAAAGAGCTTTTAGGAGCAATAGTAATAGGACTCGTTGTATCATTTTTGATGTTTAAACTGCTTAGAGCTACCAACAACCCGATGCTTCATATTTTCATAAGTATGTTTGATGTTATGGTTGCTTATGTAATTTGTGAAGAACTTGGTTGCTCCGGAGTTATAGCTTCAGTTGTTTGCGGTATTTATTTTTCAAGAGCTATGGCGAAAAATGAAAACTGGCACAGAGTTGTTGACCCGAAAGAGTGGTACGAGGATTTCTGGCACATTGCTGATACGTTGATGAACAGTATATTGTTTATACTTATAGGACTGGCTGTTTTAAATATTCCGGGACATAAATATATTATTATATTGATAATTAGTGCGATTGTATTTAACTTTATTGCCAGATACGCAGGAGTTGGAATTTCTTCACTTATAATTGGCAAGAAAAAAATTCCAAACAGGTACAGTACCGGTGAATTTACAACGCTTATGACATGGAGTGCATTAAAGGGTGGTTTGTCACTTGCTCTGGCACTCAGTACAAAAGAATTTCTGCCGGAGGAAACTTATAATATTGTACTTATTATGACTTGTGTGACAATGTATTTCACTATAGTTATACAGGGACTTACAACAAAGAAAATATTTAATCTGGTTGAAGGCTGGAAAGCCAAACGTGTTTCAAAAATATAAAATGATAAAGAAATATAAACTCCGTGGCTTTGGCCGTGGAGTTTTTTTAAAACTTCTGAATAACATTAGTGGAAAAATTGGTAATTAAATGGTAAAATCAAAGTAACTGTGAGGTGAAATAATGAAAAAATCTTTATTTTTTATTATGATTTTGCTGTTGGTCTTTTGCCTTTTCGGATGTAAAGAGGAAGAGGAAGAAATAAATTTCAGCAATGAACTTTTGTTTAAGGTTACAAATACACCGATTGACATGACGGAAAAATATAAAGAGTATACTCTGAACATAGAAATATATAATGATGGTAAAGCAGTTATTTTCGGAAGTGATTTTGATACCTGGTATGGGAACTCTGAAATACCGATTTTTGAAACAGAGGTTGAACCGGAAGAAATCCAAACTGCAAAAGACATGATTATAGAAAAAAATATAATGAACTTTCCGGAAAATATAGGTAACAAAGATGACATAGCAGGAAATGAAAAATACCTTTATGTTTATACCGATAAGGGAGAGTTGAAAACGGGAGGTGTAAGTCCGTCAAATAAAAGATTTCTTAATGTATATGAGTACATTTACAGACTTGTTGCGGAAGAGGCTGTAACATATACAACTAATTTGGAAGAGCTGCAAAAAAATGAAATATCGCTGATTCTTGCAAAGGGCTTGAAGGTGTGTAACAGTGAGGACCAGCTGCTGTTTGACGAAACTGATATTGAAGCATTTGAAAAGGCAGAAGTGATAAAGGAGGCTGAATATGCAACTGATACAGACATACTTTTTGAAGAGGCCGTTGATAATTTAAATAAGGAAAAATATTATAATATAATAATAAAGCTTGATAAGGAATCAACGGTGAAGCTGGAGAAGGATACAATAAAATGCGATAAATCTCCTAAAATTTACAATTTTTATGTAGATGGAAGCTTTAAAGGAATAATTGTCGCAGATGCTCCGCTTTATGATGGCAGACTTAAGATTTGTATAGAATTAAATGAAAATGAGGCAAACGATTTAATCGAAGAATGGTCAGAACGAATAGTTAAAGAAGACGAAGAAAAGTAGAAATTTTAATTTTTTTTTATTATTGCTTTCAAAAACGTATAAATTAATATAAGAAATGTTGACATTTTAAGATATTTATGTAATATACAGATATGGTATAATCTTCTATTTTTCGGAAGGATGAGGTTTGATATGAATGGAAATTTAAATGCAGTTATATTGGCTGCAGGAAAAGGAACAAGAATGAATTCGGATTTGCCAAAGGTTGTGCACAAATGTCTTGGACAGCCTATGGTTCACTATGTGATTAAAGCAGCTAAGGATGCAGGAGCAATGGATGTCTGCGTAATAGTTGGCTACAAAGGAAATGAAGTAAAAAATGCTATATATGATATCGTTGATTTTGCAGAGCAAAAAGAACAGCTTGGAACAGGCCATGCTGTAAAGTGCGCAAAGGAATTTATCGGAACAGATGGTGATACAATTGTCCTTTGCGGAGATACTCCTCTTATTACGGGAGAAACACTTTCAAAGCTTGTTGAAATGCACAGAAAGCTTGCAAATGGAGTGACGGTTCTTTCGGCAGTTCTTGATGATCCTACCGGATATGGAAGGATAGTAAGAGATGCTCAAAACGGTTTCGTTAAAATTGTTGAACAAAAGGATGCAACACCGGAAGAGCAGGAAATCAAGGAAGTAAATTCAGGAATGTATATATTCAATTCCGAAGCACTTTCAACAAGTCTTGAGCTTTTGAGTAATGATAATGCGGCAGGAGAATATTATCTTACAGATACGATAGCACTTATTAAGAAAATTGGTCTTCGTGTATCTGCTTATGCAGTTATGGGAGATACCGTTGATGAAATCCGTGGAGTAAACACACAGGAGCAGCTTAAACAGTGTGAAGAAATAATGGCTGCACGTGGAGAATAGAAATGAAAATAATAATTGGGTTAGGAAATCCGACGGCTCAATACGCAGGAACCAGACATAATGTCGGTTTTTCGGTCATATATAATATTAGCGATAACTATGGGATAAAGGTTGATACCAAAAAGCACAAAGCTCTTATAGGGAAAGGTATTATAGCAGGAGAAAAGGTTTTGCTTGCCATGCCAGCTACTTATATGAATTTGAGTGGTGAAAGCGTAAGAGAAATTATTGATTTTTATAAATGTGATAACACAGATATAATTGTTATATATGACGATATAAGCTTGGATGTAGGAAAATTACGTATACGAAAAAAGGGCAGGGCAGGCGGACATAATGGGATAAAGAATAT
>CALZHV010000228.1 GCA_945787485.1 uncultured Lachnospiraceae bacterium | reverse complement strand
AGCATCGGTTGTAACAGCATCAAGACCACAACCAAATGAATTAAGCTGGATAAGTTCAAGATTTTTACTTGACTTAACATAATTGGCAGCCTTGTATAATCTCGAATGATACATCCATTGATCAGATACGATAAGAGGTCTTTCAACATCGCATAAATGAGCGATTGAATCCTCTGTAAGTACAGCTATATCATATGAATTAATAAGCTCAGGAAGTCCGTGATTAATTTCTGGATCAAGATGATATGGTCTTCCGGCCAAAACAATACCTATCTTGTTGTTGTCCTCAAGATACTTTATTGTTTCTTCACCTTTTTTGTGAATATCATCTTTTACTTTTTTATCTTCAGCATATGCAGCGTTGACTGCTTCATTTATTTCTTCAAATGATACATCTGTATATTTTTTAAATTCCCTATGTAATCTTTGCTTTAACGCTTCAGGTTCGTCAAGTGCTAAAAATGGTCTGATGTATGTGACATCATCTGCACATATTTCTTCCATGTTATTTTTAATGTTTTCTGCATATGATGTTACAATAGGGCAGTTGTAATGGTTATTTGCATCCGGTGTTTCGTTTTGCTCATAAGGAATACATGGATAAAAAATTGTTTTAATATTTTGCTTTAAAAGCCACATTACATGTCCGTGAGATATTTTGGCAGGATAACATTCTGATTCACTAGGTATTGATTCGATACCAAGTGTATATATTTCCTTAGAGGACTTAGGTGAAAGAATAACTCTGTAACCAAGCTTTGTAAGGAATGTAAACCAGAACGGATAATTTTCATACATGTTAAGAACACGTGGAATACCGATAATTCCTCTTTTTGCTTTCCCTTCTTCAAGAGGCTCATAACCAAAAAGTCTGTTGAATTTGTATTCAAACAAGTTAGGAAGATTGTTGGCATTTTTCTTTAAACCGATACCTTTTTCACATCTGTTTCCTGATATAAACTGGCGATTATCCGAAAATTTATTGATTGTTAAAAGGCAGTTGTTCGTACAACCCTTACATCTTGCCATATTTGTTTCGTAAGAAAGATTATTGAGTTCTTCTTTAGAAATAAAAGTAGTCTTTTGGTCTTTTGCATATCTGTTCTTTGCAATTAAAGCAGCACCAAAAGCACCCATAATACCTGCAATATCAGGTCTTATGGCTTCTCTGCCGGAAATTATCTCAAAGCTTCTTAAAACGGCATCATTATAGAAAGTTCCGCCTTGAACAACGATGTTTTTTCCAAGTGATTTAGGATCCGTAAGCTTTATTACCTTAAGGAGTGCATTTTTTATAACTGAATATGCAAGTCCGGCAGAAATATCTGCTACGGTTGCACCTTCCTTTTGAGCCTGTTTAACCTTAGAATTCATAAATACTGTACATCTTGAGCCTAAATCTATTGGGCTTGGAGCAAATAAGGCAAGCTTTGCAAATGATTTTATGTCATAATTTAAAGATTTTGCAAATGTTTCAATAAAGGAACCACAGCCCGAAGAACAAGCCTCGTTAAGCATTACGTTATCAACAACATGATTCTTTATTTTTATACACTTCATATCCTGACCACCGATGTCAAGGATACAATCAACGTCAGGATTAAAGAATGCAGCAGCAGTATAGTGAGCAATTGTTTCAACCTCTCCATATTCAAGCTTGAGTGCAGATTTAATGAGAGCTTCACCATATCCTGTTGAACATCCGGCAACGATCGTTACATCTTCCGGAAGGATTTTGAAAATATGCTTAAGTTCTGTAATTGTAGTATTAAGCGGACTGCCGTTATTACTGCTGTAAAAATCATAAAGTAAAGAACCGTCTTCATCAATAAGTGCAATTTTTGTTGTTGTTGAACCTGCATCAACACCGAGGTAACAATTGCCTTTATATGAAGATAAATTATTTCTCTTAACAGTATATTTGGATTGCTTTTCTATAAATGCATCGTAGCTTTCCTGACTGTCAAAAAGAGGAGATAATCTTTCTACGTCTACCTCAATTTTAATATCACCTGCTAATGCTTTGCTTATGTCATCCAAACTGAATACTGTTGTATCATCAGAATGAAGAGCAGCACCTACTGCAGCAAAAAGATGAGAATGTTCAGGTGTTATTATATGTTCTTCTGTAAGATTTAATGTTCTTATAAAGGTTTCTCTAAGCTGGTCAAGGAAGTGGAGAGGACCACCCAAAAAAGCTACGTTTCCTTTGATTGGTTTTCCACATGCAAGACCACTTATGGTCTGATTTACAACAGCCTGAAATATTGAAGCGGCAAGATTTGATTTTGTTGCTCCTTCATTAATAAGTGGCTGAATATCTGTTTTTGCAAAAACACCACATCTTGCAGCAATTGGATATATTGTATCGAAATCCTTTGCATATGTATTTAAGCCTGTTGCATCTGTTTGAAGAAGTGATGCCATTTGGTCGATAAATGAACCTGTACCGCCTGCGCAGACACCGTTCATACGTTGTTCGATTCCATTGGTAAGATAAATGATTTTTGCATCTTCTCCGCCAAGCTCAATTGCCACGTCTGTTGAAGGGGCATAATCAGTGAGTGCTTCTGTTACACAAATTACTTCCTGCTCAAAAGGAATACCAATTACTTTTGCGAGTGAAAGACCGCCTGAGCCTGTTATTGCAGGTGTTACATCTATATTGCCAAGAACTTTTATGGAATTATCAATTAATTCCTTTAATGTTTCTTTGATGTTAGCAAAATGTCGCTTGTATTCTGAAAAAAGAATGTTGTGTTCATCATCAATTACAGCAACCTTGACTGTAGTTGACCCTATA
This sequence comes from uncultured Lachnospiraceae bacterium, assembly GCA_945787485.1. Taxonomy (GTDB): domain Bacteria; phylum Bacillota; class Clostridia; order Lachnospirales; family Lachnospiraceae; genus Coprococcus_C. Next base: position 529 of record CALZHV010000228.1, on the reverse strand, counting down.
TCTATTCCTAATTTTTTCATAGTTGTTATGGCTAAGCCATACCTCCTTGTATTGTAATACGTTTGTGCCAAGATACAAATGCGCACAAAAAATCATTATCATTATAAATGAATAAAAAATAAAATACAACCACACATATTAATAAAATCTCAATTTCTTTAATTATTTTAATTCCTAAACAGGACAGAATTATTTAATTGTGAAGCTTTTATAAAAAAACGCATAAAATAATAAAAAAAAGGAAAATATTATGAATGAAAAATGCAATGGTACAATCCATAAGGTAAAAGAAGGGGAAACTTTGTATTTAATTTCAAAGCAGTATAATGTAAGACTTAGTGAAATAATGGGAGCAAATCCTTATGTTAATGTTTATGACCTTAGAATAGGAGATGAGATATGTATTCCGGGTATAAGCTTTGACAGTTAAAAAGTTGATTTTTTATATTCATTAATATATAATAAAAACTGTATGCATTACTACATATATCAGATGATAATTTCATCTGATATATGTAAATAAAAGGGT
>CALZHV010000227.1 GCA_945787485.1 uncultured Lachnospiraceae bacterium | reverse complement strand
TTGGCATAACAAACACCTCTCTTCCTTATGTCATAATTGTAGCATAATTATGACACAGTGTAAATTGAAATTTATACCATTTTTCAGCATTTCCATACGTAAAGTGAATTTTTAAATTCCAGTTTTTTTACCCCGTCAAATCAACTTGAACTGGAATTTAGTTTTTCATTTGACCAAATATTGTTTACTTAGGTATTTCTTAGTATACAGGAACAACTCCGCCATCATATGTGCTGTTTATATATTCCTTTACCTTATCTGACTGAACAGCCTTAATTAATGCCTGTATTTTTGCATCATTTTCCGTGCCTTGCTTTACGGCAATAATATTGGCATATGTCTGTGCTGCAAGTGAATCAGAAGCTTCAACTGCAAGTGCATCGCTCACATTAAGGCCGGCTTCCTGTGCATAATTACCATTGATGCAGGCAATGTCTACATCCTGAAGTGATCTTGTAATCTGTGCAGCTTCAAGCTCTTTGATATCAAGGTTCTTAGGATTTTCTTCTATATCAGCTACTGTTGCAGTGATACCTGCATCTGCCTTAAGCTTTATTAGTCCCTGTGCCTCAAGCAACAAGAGTGCTCTTGCTTCATTTGTTGTATCGTTTGGTACTGCTACAGTTGCTCCTTCAGGAATATTTGCCAAATCGCTTGTTTTTCCTGCATATATTCCAAAAGGTTCAAAATGTATCTGCGCTACATCAACAATATGGGTACCGTTTTCTGCATTAAAATCATCAAGATATGGCTTATGCTGGAAGAAATTCGCATCAAGCTCACCGCTCTCTAATGAAGTGTTTGGTAATACATAATCGTTATATTCTACAATTTCAAGAGTATAACCTTCTGCTTCCAATTCCTCCTTTGCTATATTTAATATTTCTGCATGAGGAGTTGGCGATGCACCAACCTTAATTACCTTGTCATCTCCGCTTTTCGAACCACATCCTGTCAAGGCTGTTGCTATAAGTGATAAAGTTACTAATCCTGCTAAAAATCTTTTTTTCATAATATTATCTCCCTTCATTTCTGCCGCGAACCAATATGTCCGCAGTATAATTTGCACTGTTTTTTGTCAACATTTTTTATTATTTTAGTCGTTTATCAATTTTATTTACGACCCGTATACCTACCTCCTGGAATACCTGAACCATAATTACAAGTATTGCCACAGTAATAAACATCATATCGCTTTGATATCTGTAATAACCATAGTTTATCGCTATGGCTCCGAGACCGCCTCCACCGACAAAGCCTGCCATTGCAGAATAACCAAGTATTGTTGCAAATGCTATGGTAAGTCCTACAAGAAGCGACGGAGTAGCCTCAGGTAATAAAACCTTGGTAATTATCTGAAATGGCGAAGAGCCCATGGCCTGTGCTGCTTCAATCACACCCTGATCAACCTCCTTTAATGATGATTCAACCATTCTTGCTACAAACGGAGCCGCAGCTGCCACAAGCGGCACTATTGTTGCATTTACACCAATTGTTGTTCCAACAATCATTCTTGTAAACGGCAGCATCGCTACTAATAAAATCAAGAACGGGATTGATCTAATCACATTTATTACAAACCCAAAAATAAAATTTACAGCTTTATTTTTGCATATTGATTTTGAATCTGTAATATATACTATTACACCTAAAGGTATACCTAATATGTAGGCAATAATAGTTGATACAAGAGTCATATATAACGACTCAAAAACACCTTTAACTAATATTTCTATCATATTACTCATGTGCACCGTCCTCCTCGTAATGAATTCCCTTTCCGTCAAGATATTTCTTTATCTTTTTCGTTGCTTCTTCATCATCCGGTAATTCGATAAGCATCTGTCCATATGCCTTACCTCCTATATTTTCTGTTTTTGCACCTAAAATATTGATAAGAGTATTGCATTCTATTGTAAGGTTTGATATAACCGGCTCAAATGAAGACTGTCCGTCAAATGCGATTCTGATTGTTTTCTTTCCGGATACATCTTCAATCTCCTGGCTCTCCGGTATCATAAGCCTCTTTGCTGTCACAGATTTAGGATTAAGAAATACATCTTTTACAGCTCCTATTTCTTCAACAACGCCTTCGCTCATCACTGCGACTCTGTCACAGATTTGTTCAACTACCTTCATTTCATGAGTAATAACAACTATTGTCACCTTGAGCTCTTCATTTATTTTTTTGAGTAGCTCTAATATGGAACGTGTTGTTATCGGATCTAATGCACTTGTTGCTTCATCACAAAGTAAAACCTTTGGATTTGTTGCAAGCGCTCTTGCTATTGCAACTCTCTGTTTTTGTCCACCGGAAAGCTGGGCAGGAAATGCATTTGCCTTGTCACTAAGATCAACAAGCTCAAGTAATTCCAATGCTTTTTCTCTTGCTTTCTTTTTTTTGACACCGGCAATTTCAAGCGGATAGCATATATTTGAAATTACCGTTCTCTGAGAAAGAAGATTAAATTGTTGAAAAATCATTCCTATTCCCTGTCGTATCCTTCTAAGTTTTTTCTCGGACAGTGTTGTAATATCTGTTCCTTCAAAAAACACACTTCCTTCAGTAGGTATCTCAAGTAAATTGATGCATCTTACCAACGTTGATTTACCTGCTCCCGAAAAACCAATTATTCCAAATATCTCACCTTCGTTAATTTCAAAATTTACATCTTTTAAAGCCTCAAGCGATGAATCCTTGGTTTTAAATTCTTTTGTGACATGTTCGAACTTTATCATCTTATTACCTCCAAAAATGTATTTCCTTTGGACAATTAAGAATATATCACAAAGCTTTTATATAGTGTTAATACATAAAAATTAGCGTCAGCTATAATTTTTAGTTATAACCAACGCTACATTAATTATTCTATTAACTTGTCTAAAATCTATTTTTGTCCATATTGTTTTAAGAGTTCAATATACTCTTTTCCAAGTCTGCTAAGCTGCATTTTTTTATGTTTAATATAACCAATTGTCATTATTTCATCCGTATCAAGAGGAACAGCCGTGTAGCCATCACCATTTAACTCCTCACAAATTATACCGGAGCACAACGTATATCCGTTCATTCCTACCATGAGATTAAGTATTGTTGCTCTGTCATCCACTTTAACAATCTGCTTATATTCACGGGTACTTAAAACCTCCTCTGCAAAATAAAAAGAGTTTTTGTCTCCCTGTTCAAATGACAGGCACGGATAATCCATAAGCTCCTCAAATTTAATCTTATCCTTTTTTGCAAGAGGATGTGCGCTACACATATAAACAGAAATACTGCAATCAAACAATGGAATAAATTCAAGCTCATTATCTGATATAATTTTCTTTAAT
>CALZHV010000226.1 GCA_945787485.1 uncultured Lachnospiraceae bacterium | reverse complement strand
CATATCTTTCTGAAAGGTTTCGTAACGCTTCCATCTTTGAGCTAAGACTTACAATTTCATTATTGTTATGTGATATGTTTTTCTTTAGTTCATCTTGTCTTGCTATATTATCATCAAGGTATGAAGAAATTGCAGAAATTTCACTGTTTAATTCATCCAAAACTAAATTTATTTGGTTTAAACTATTGGTTAATTCATCCTTTTCCTTGCCATATTTTTGCTCATCAGAAGTATATTCAAGAAAACGTTTGTTTAATTGAGTTTTTCTGAAGTTAAGCTGTTCAAGCATGGTGTCATAACGCCCTACTTTTGCTTTATTTGTACCGCCTTCATTTAAGTATTCTATTATATCACTTTTAGATGACTCAATTTCATTCTCATCAGCTATAATGGTTTCATTTAAAGCATTATATTTATCTGTTGCTTCTTTAATAATAGCATCATAATTTTTGATTTTAATATCAATTTCAGATTTTTCTTCAATATACTTATCTAATTCTGTTTGAATTTTATTTAATGAATCGCTGGCAACTGAAATTTGTTCATTTATGCTATCAGCATTTTGTTGTTGTGAAATAATTTGCTGACTTAAAACATTTATTTCACCTTCAAACTTTTGATTCTCTAATTTTTTATTATGGATTTCATTTTTTGTATCATCAATTAATTGATTATATTTTTCAAGCTCAGATTCAATTCTTTCATATTCTTCTCTTGCTTTTTCAAATTCTGATTTTAATCTTTCAGAATCATCTTCAACAATTTTCAGATTTTTTTCATGTTCATTTAACTGCTCCTTTGTCTTTTCAACATCCAAAAGAAAACAGTTAATATCAAATTTTTTTAATTCTTCTTTATATATTAAATATTTTTTTGCAGTTTCTGACTGTTCTTTAAGCGGGCCTACCTGCTTTTCAAGCTCATTTAAAATATCTTTAACACGTGAAAGATTTGCTCTTTCATTTTCGAGAGATTTCTCTGTTGCGGCTTTATTCTTTTTGAATTTAACAATACCTGCAGTTTCATCGAACAATTCTCGTCTTTCTTCAGGCTTACCGCTAAGAATCTTTTCAATCTGACCTTGTCCAATGATAGAATAACCTTCTTTACCTATACCGGTATCAAAAAAAAGGCTGTTAACATCTTTTAAACGGCTTACAACACCATTAATTAAATATTCACTTTCTCCTGATCTGTACACTCTACGTGCCACAGTCACCTCGTTATAATCTATTGGTAAGCTGTGATCACTGTTATCTAAAGTAATTGCCACATATGCAGAGCCCTGAGGTTTTCTTAATTCTGTTCCGGAAAAAATAACATCTTCCATTTTAGAACCACGAAGCTGCTTTGCGCTTTGCTCACCAAGAACCCACCTTACAGCATCACCTATGTTACTTTTACCTGAACCGTGTGGTCCTACAATTCCGGTAATACCATCATTGAATTGAAATAATATTTTATTTGCAAACGATTTAAAACCATATACTTCTATACTTTTAAGATACATTTAATCTTACCGTCCTCTATTGTTAAGCTGTTCAAGAGTATTAAATGCTGCTTCCTGTTCAGCTGATTTTTTATTTCGTCCTTTACCTACTGAGTAAGGTACATCATCTATATATACCTGAACATGATAAAGCTTATTATGTTCAGGACCTTCTTCCTTAATTAATTCATATTTAAGTTCAGAATTTATTTTTTGAGCATAAATCATCAATTTACTTTTTGCATCATAAAAGAGCTGCTTTTTTTCTATATCAGTCAGTAGGAATTTATACACATATTTTTTTGCATTTTCAATTCCGCCATCTAAATATATCGCTCCAAGCAAAGCTTCAAAAACATCACAAAGAATTGAATCCCTGTTGCACCCGCCTGTTTTTATTTCACCTTTACTGAGCACAATGTAATCTCCTAATTTTAAATCATGAGATATTTTTGATAATGTAAATTCACATACAAGGCTTGCCCTTAATTTTGTCAATTCACCTTCTGATAATTCAGGATAATTATCAAATAAATACTCACTTACAAGAAATTCCAATATTGCATCACCAAGATATTCATATCTTTCATATGATTCGATATTTAATTTTGTATGCTCATTGCAATACGATTTGTGAGTAAATGCAGTATCTAAATGCTTTTTTTCTTTAAATTTATACCCTAATGTCTGTTCCAACGGGCTATAGTTGCATTTCATAAAAGTAACCCTCTTATTATATAATTTATTTTGGCTCAAAGGCAGAAATAATTTTACCATTTACATCCATTTTAATGAAATTTCTGCATTGTTCAATAGCACTTGTAACTTCGTTTATCTTTGCATTTCCGTGTATTTTAACAACAAGACCGTTAAGTCCGAGCAATGGTGCTCCTCCTTTATCATCGGTTTTAAATTTAAGCAATGTTTTTTTGAGTGATTTTTTTATCATAACGGCGCCAATTTTTGTTTTGAGGTTAGTCATAAACACATTCTTTACTTCTTTTAGAAGCATTGAAGATAAACCCTCATATAATTTTAGGATAATATTCCCAACAAAAGCTTCACATACGATAACATCAGCGCCTCCGTACGGTATTTCACGTGCTTCGATACTTCCTATAAAATTAATATCTTTACATTCTCTTAATAGCGGAATTGTTTCCTTAACTAATGCATTTCCTTTTTCATCCTCAATACCAATGTTGGCTATTGCAATCTTCGGATTTTTAATACCTACAATATTCTCCATATATAAAGAACCCATTTTTGCAAATTGAACAAGAGCCTCCGGTTTGGCATCAACATTTGCGCCACAATCGATTAACAATGAGGACCCGTTTGCAGTAGGAATAAGAGGTGCCAACGGTGATCTTTTTATGCCTTTGGCACGGCCGACAATAAATTGTCCTCCTGCTAACAAAGCTCCCGAATTACCGGCAGAAATACATGCGTCAGCATTGCCGTTTTTTACTTCATTTAAGGCTAAAACCATAGATGAATTTTTCTTTTTTCTAATCGCATCAACAGGTGAATCGTGACATGTTATTTCTTCTGTAGCATTTATTATTCTAACTCTTGTTTTGTCTATTTTATATTTATCTAAATAACTATTAAGCTCATCTTCTTTTCCGGTTATTATATAATCGGTATCTGAATATTTATCAATTACTTGGGCGATAGCCATTACCATATATTCACTACCGTTATCACTACCCATCGTATCTATTACTATAATGTTTTTATCCATAATAACCTCCTGCATTTCTGACACAGACTAAAAAGGCAAATAAACACTCTGCCAGATAATATCATTTTATTATATCTATTATGTAAGGCTTAGTCAATGTTTTA
>CALZHV010000225.1 GCA_945787485.1 uncultured Lachnospiraceae bacterium | reverse complement strand
ATTTACAAGGTAGGCAGAATATTACTTTCTGAATATCAATAGATTGAATAATCAAATTATTTATACTAGTATCCTGAGAAACTGCCATCAAATCTAATTTTTTGTGCATTTCACTAGGAATACGAATATTAAATGACCCTTTATATTCTTTTTCAGGATCCTTTCCAAAAAATTCACACATTTCCAAATAATCATCAATGCAAATTCCAAATTGTTCTTTTAATTCATCTACTGTAGTTCCATGGAAATTTAAAGAATCATTTATACCAATTACAGAACCAATCAATAGATTATCATCACTAGAAAATTCAATTTTTGCATGATAACCTTTGTATTCTAATATATTTTTCACTTTTTCTCTCCTAAAAATTCACTCTCATTCGCAGTACTCTTCAACTTCTATAAGAAATGCTCTAACCTTATCTATATGATAATAATATAATTCATTTCCCGGATGTGGTCCATCAAAAGCTAATACTCTTTTTGTAGGTGTATGAAAATACTTCAATCCAGAACCACGTCCACCCGGATATTTTTCACAATTACACTTTTTCATTAATTGATCAAGTTCTTTCTTGGTAAAATTCCTTGGCTTTGGAGTTGAGAAGAGTTTTTCAATTAATTCTTCTCTGTTTTTACTCAAATTTTTGAATCACCTCTTTGCAACTATTTTTTAGTTGCTATTTCTATATCGATATATTAACACATAGAAAAGTATAATTCAAGAGGCAATATTATCAATATTAGTTATTTTTTTCAAATAGTCAAGCAGAAATATGTCGAAGGAATATTTTTTTGTACTGTATAATTTTTTAAATGTACGGAGATAAATGCCGGACTCGAAATTTAAACAACAAAACAGGGTGAAAATTCACCCTGTTTTACTTATGCACCCATTCCGAGTGCTTTCATATATTCATCAATCTTTGCGACATTCTCTGTTTGGAAGTTTTCAAACACATCCGAATATGTATCAAGAGTTACGCTTATATCCTTGTGTCCCAAAAGATTTTGCAGTATTTTCGGAGGCATACCACCCTCAATACATCGTGTTGCATATGTGTGTCTCAGGCTATGGAGTGATAATTCTCCCTTAAGACCTTCGTCACGAATGTCAAATCTTTCAAGCAGTCTCTTGAATTCCATATTAACTTGGTTTGTGGTAACAAGTGTTCCAACAGTTGTGTGAAACAGCATTCCGTCTTCAGTTGGTTCGTAATTTGCTAACACTTCTTCAACAACAGGTTTTACGAGCTCGTTGATAGGAACCGTTCGATTACCCTTTTCGGTTTTAGCTGAATCATTTACAAACGCACTGCCTTTTCTTCCTTTGGATACCGTCTTATCAATATTGATAAAGTTGAATTTGAAATTTATATCTTTAGGCGTTAGTGCATTGACCTCGCCCATTCTCATACCTGTGAACATAGATATGAGCATTTGCTCCTTATACCTAACTCTTTCAGTTTGTATAACCTTTAGGAATTTTTGTTGTTCCTCAACAGTCATTGCCCTGACCTTGCGTTTTTGCTTTCGTGATTTAGGTCGCTTCAAATCCTCCATTGGATTTTCTGCAATTATCTTTCGCTTTTGAGCCTCTCGAAAGCATTGATTAAGCATCATATATAATTTTTTGATTGTTGAATCCGAGTAATTCACCATTGAAATAAGCAACTGCTTCAGCATTGAATAGTTAATTTTTTGGAGCGGTATTTGATTTATTGAACCAAGCATTTTAAGTGTTTCCAAATGTCTGATATATGTTTGCTCCTGTATCTCATTCAAAGCGTATTTATCTTCAATGATTTGCTTCATTAACTGCTCAAATGTTATTTGGGATGTATCAACAAAACTGCCGGAATAAATTTTGAACTTTATTTGATTTAGCTTTTCCTTAACCTCTTGCTGTGTATCACCGTAAACGGATTTGCGTTTAATCTTTCCGTTTTCATCCCTGCCGGTATTTATCTGTCCCATCCATTTGCCTTTGCTGTTACTATAAAAAATGGTTCCGTCACCGTAATTTGCTTTTGATTTTTTAGCCATTATCATGCTCCTTTCCTTTGGATTCACTTGCATTTAAGCATAATAAAAGCTATTAATCAAGTCGTTTTTAAACTATTTATTTTATTGTACGAAAAACAGTACCAAAAGGCAAAAAGCTGGGCACAAATATCGGACTACTCCCTGTGTAAAATAGTGCATAGAAACAGTGTAAAACCACTAAAGAACTGATAAGCTCATCAGTTCCTTTTTTAATACCACTTATTTATCCATCCGTCTTGGTCTGTTATAGGTTGGGTTGGGCTACTATGGTTGTATTTTCTGTTGTTGTCATTTAAGTGGTCAAAAATATTACAATCAAGAAAAATCTCAACGGCATTTTTCTTTACAGAATGTCATCTGCGTGATAAACTGTAATTGGTGATAATATGATAGATTTACATACACATTCTACTTTTTCAGACGGAAGCTGTTCCCCAACAGAATTAGTGCGATTGGCAAGTAAAATTGGCTTATCGGCAATCGCATTAACCGATCATAATACAATATCCGGATTGGAAGAATTTAAAAAAGCGGGCAAGGAATATAATATAGAAACAGTTTCGGGTATTGAATTTTCCACAGAAACTAACAATGAAGATTTTCATATAATTGCTTTATTTGTTAAGTCTGAATACTATAATTCAATAGAAAATTTTGTTATAACCGCAATAGATAATAAAATCAAAAGTAATAAAATTCTTGTTAATAATTTGAATCATGCAGGCTTTGATATTTCATACGAGCAAATAGTTAATAATAACGGATCGGAGAATTTTAACAGAGTTGCCATAGCCAAAGAATTAAAAGAAAAAGGATATGTTCAAAGCATAAAGGAAGCCTTTAACGGATTATTGCATGAGAAAACAGGATACTATATTCCACCAAAAAGGCTTGATACATACGAAACAATAAAGTTCATCAATTCAATGGGAGCTGTTTCTGTTTGGGCACATCCACTTAAAGACACATCATTTGAAAAACTTAATAATTTATATTTACTAAAAGCAAAACGATTTGGTCTTGTTGCGATTGAAACAATGCATTCAAGCTATACAGAGCAGCAAACTGAAGATGCAACAAAATTAGCAATGAAATACAACCTATTATCTTCAGGTGGAAGTGATTTTCATGGTGAAAACAAAGAAAATGTTTTGCTTGGAACAGGTTATGAAAACAATGTTTGTATTTCAAATAGCATTTTAGATTGGCTAAAAGAACATATAAAATGAAATGTATAAAAGTAAGAACAATTTTGGTTAGTGTTATTTTTTATTTCCTATATATGATTTAATTTGTTGATGGTATTGATAAATGAGTATGCTTCTCGCCAA
>CALZHV010000224.1 GCA_945787485.1 uncultured Lachnospiraceae bacterium | reverse complement strand
TGGCATTGTAAGCTTTGCTGTTCCGACAAGCTCTGTTATTGCCGGATTTGGAGGATTTACAAAGCTGTTTCAAAAAAATGTGGGAACTTTCACTTTCAGCGATGGCGTTCTTGATGCTGAGAAGAAATTTGAGATGACAGTTGGTCTGTATCACATAATGATAGACACAGAGCAGGAAACAGTCAGTACAGATGATATGACTAAAGAAGGAATGTATATTGCTTTCGGAAGCAAGACGCTTAGGATGACTATGGTAGCAAACGGTCAGGTGATGGATTACGATGTTAGTCCTCTTTCAAATCTTCTTATAGAAGGATTTAATACCGAACAGCTCGTGCAGATGATTCCGTTTATCTACATTTATATAGTTACTGCTTTCTTTGTTATTGCATGCTCATTTTTTCTTAAATACGGATTGTATGCACTTATATTAGGAATCTATATAAATGCAATTAACAAGCATAACAATCTTGGACTTACCTTTGGAAAAGTATTTATGCTTTGCTTTTATGGACAGACACTTGGTATAATTCTATCTAATTTTAATGCGGCACTTGGATTGCTTCCGGAACTTATTGTAAATATAATAAGTATATTTATTTCATTTAATATGATAACAACAGCTGTTGTTTCAATTGACAGAAGCAAGCAGGTCTGATATTTCACTGTCGGACATACGGCTCATGTTGCTGTTGTGGAAACGCTTATCAAATGTAACCTCCTTAGATACATAATCCGGGAGGTTATATTTTTTTGCTGTTTCTTCATCGGGGAATTCTATTTCACCCATAACAAGACCTTTAAACTTGCCCTCAAATACATCAAGTTCAATTTTTAACTTGTTTTCGAGGGGTATGATATATCTGTATTTGCTTATAATGTTTCCCTCTGCTTTTGCAAGAAGAGTGTCGTATTCTTCTTTTGCTAATTCCATTTCATATTCCTGCCTTGAAAGCATTCCGCTTGATTTTATGGTAAGAATATATTTTGGATTATCTAATTTTTTATTTGCAATATCTGAAACCTTTGATTTACAACGCACACGAATGACAGGCAGTACATTTATATAAGCCTGTTCAAGATAAAAACAATCACATTTTTCAAGCTCATAAGGTAATGAGCTAAGTAAAAATTTACGTTCTATTTCCATTATAAAATACACTCCTGTAATTATTATGATTTTCTTAATATTATAACATGCATTTAATATATATTGAAGATTTTGGTAAAGTATTATATACTAATCGATATATTGTTTGATGCAGTAGGACATAATTTGTGCTTAATAATATAAATAAAAGAAAAAAATTTAGTTGAGCAGGAGGAATGAAATGAGTTTAAAGGTTAATATGTTTTTTGCAACAGGATATGAAGAGGTGGAAGCACTCACGGTTGTAGATTTGTTAAGACGTGAGGGGATAGAGATAGAAATGGTTTCAATAACAGGTGAAAAGGTTGTTACAAGCTCGCACGGCGTAAGCGTTGTTATGGATAAGCTGTTTGAGGAAATTGACGACAGTGCTGATATGATAATACTTCCGGGAGGTATGCCGGGAACACTCAATCTTAAAGCGTACAAACCATTACAGGAAAAGATTTTAAGATATGTGAAAGCAGATAAGTATCTTGCGGCAATCTGTGCTGCACCAACCGTATATGGTGAGATGGGATTGCTTGAAGGAAGAAAGGCTGCCTGCTATCCGGGGATGGAGGAAGGTCTTGTAGGAGCAATAAAATGCTATGATAATGTTGTAGTTGACGGCAAATTTATAACAAGCAGAGGATTGGGAACTGCTCTTGATTTTGGATTGAAAATAGTAGAAATACTTAAGGATGAAGTAGCGGCAACGAAGTTGGCGAATAAAATAGTATATCAGGCATAATCAGAAATGTTTATGATTTGATCTCCGGGAGGATGATTATGATTAATATAAAACTAACTGTAAAGGATATAGTGGATGCAACAGGCGGAAAGCTTTTATGCGGTGATGAAAATACAGTAATTAAAGATGTATGTATAGATTCCAGAACCGTAAAAGAAGGGGATCTGTTTGTTCCTATTATTGGAGAAAAGAATGATGCACACATATTTATAGACAGTGCGTTGGAAAAAGCTTATGCAACCTTAACATCAGAACATAGTGTTGTAGCCGGAAAAAAACCACACATAAAGGTTGATGATACTTTAAAAGCATTTCAGGCTATAGCAAAATATATACGAGATAAATTTTCAATTCCGTTTATTGGTGTTACGGGAAGTGTTGGAAAAACAACTACAAGGGAAATGATAGCTACAGCATTGTCACAAAATACTGAAATATATCAGACAATAGGGAACCATAATTCGCAGATAGGAACTGCACTTACACTTTGCGGTATTACAAAGGAAGCAAATGCAGGAATAATAGAAATGGGAATGAGTGAGCCGGGACAGATGAGCATTCTGTCTGAAATGGTACAACCTAAAATATGCGTTGTAACCATGATAGGTGTTGCTCATATAGAATATTTGAAGACAAAAGAAAATATTAGAAAAGAAAAGCTTTGTATTATAGACCATATGCAAAAGGATGGAGTGCTTTTCCTAAATGGTGATGACCCTATGCTTGCTGAGCTTAGAGGAAAGACAAATGTTAAAACATACTTTTATGGAACACAGGAGTGGTGTGACTACAGAGCTGAAAATCTTCAATTAAATGGCTATAGATATGAATATGATTTCGTTCATGCAAATAAGAAAACACACGTTGTCTTGAATGCATTAGGAAAACACAATGTCGGTAATTCTTTGGTTGGAATGGCTATTTCCGATTATATGGGCTATAACATTGATAAGGCTGCCAAAGGATATGAAAACTTTAAGGGACTGAGACAAAAGCTTATTCAGATACCTAATAAGTATACGATTATTGATGATACTTACAATGCAAGTCCTGATTCCATGAAAGCCAGTATCAATGTGTTGGATGAACTCCCTGTCATTGGCAAAAAATATATAGTGCTTGGAGATATGTTTGAGCTTGGTACAAATAGTGTTGAATATCACTATGAGGTAGGGAAACATCTTGCCAATAAAAAAATTGATGAATTGATAACAGTTGGAGATCTGAGCATTAATATTCAAAAGGCTGTTGAAGATGCGGGTGCAGACATAAAATGCTATCATTTTGTAGATAATGGAGAGGTTGCGCTTTATCTTCTTACAGCTATGCAACCGGATGATATAGTATTGATTAAAGCATCAAACGGAATGAAGCTTGAACAGATAGTAAATAACCTTCTCGGTTGATTATATACTTAAACAATATTAATAAAATTAAAAATGGATTAATAAAAGAAAGCGGTTGACTAAAAAACAACCGCTTTTTTGTGCTTTTATTGTGCTTGTGT
>CALZHV010000223.1 GCA_945787485.1 uncultured Lachnospiraceae bacterium | reverse complement strand
TGTCGAGTTTATATTCTTTAATCTTGTCCATTGCATCCTTAAAACAGCCGACTCCCGGCAAAATCACCTTATCACTCGCCATAATTACATCTCTGTCTCTTGTAATTACAGCCTCTTCGCCTAAATATATAAGTGCCTTCTCAACACTCTTTATATTTCCTGCATCATAATCCAATATAGAAATCATTATTGTCCAACTCCCGTTTTTTCGCAAATTTCTATTATCTTTTTTGAATAATCCTGTCCGTCAAGCTCGATTATTGCATAAGCATCCTCTTCACTCAGACCATACCGGTCTTTTAAAGCAGTAACAATCTTAGCCTTACATACATTAATATCATCCGCAATTCCAAGTTCAACCGCCTCATCATAATGTACATCATACTTTTCAAGACCTCTTAACAATGCATCCAATGCTTTGTCATATCTTTCAAGCGTAATATTATTCTCATAGGATTCATATAATCGCTCAACATACATTACCGTGTAAATTCGATCTTTTAAATCTTCATCTTTCTTTCTTACTTCAACACCTGCTATTTCATCATAAGCAAGTCTGTATCTCTGTCTCTCAAAGTAATCGGTAGCTTTCTTAATAACAAATGTATAATCAAATGTTTTAGCTCCTAATACAACAGTACCTGCACCAATTGCAAAAGCAAGAAAAACAAGTATAACTACAACTGTCGGAACCTTTTTTGCATCCTTTTCTTCTTCCAGCTCAGCACGCAGTTCTTCCTGTTTTGCTTTGTTTTTTTCATCTTTTGCTTTCTTCTTTTCATTTGCTGCTTTCTGCTTAGAAGCTGAAAGTGCCTCTTTTTTTCTGTTTTTTTCTTCTTTAGCCTGCTGTTTCTTTGCCTTTTTTTCTTCTTTTTGAGCTTTCTTTGCTTCAAGAAGTGCACTTTCTTCTATATCATCTTCATCAGGTTCACCAAACAAAACCTCCTGAATAGACTTTTTGCCCTCTTTTGGTGCTTTTGTCTTATTTTTTGTTTTTGCTTGACCCTTTGATTGACTTTTTTCCTTCTTTAATTTTTTTTGACCCTTTTTTGTGGCTTTATTTTCTTCTTCATCAATGCTCTCTATATCATCCAAATCAGACAAATCATCTGACATCGTTGCAGATGCAAACATACTGTCAAAGTCATCCTGAGTCGAAAGATAATTGTCTTCATTTGACGAATTTGTATCATCCTCTATTCCAAGTGCTGAAAAAAGAGCATCCAAATCCATGTTTTCAGTATCAGCATTTCCACCTGAAGACGAATCTCCAAACAATTCTTCTTCGGACATCATTACCTGTTCATTCTCATCTTCAAAATACCGATTGTCTGCTTCCTCAAATACATCTTCATTAAAAGAATCATCATGAGAATTATCCGTGAAATCATTATCTTCATTCATGGAACCATCATCTAATCCGATACTGTCAATGAAATCATCTACGGAAACATCCGACTGTTCTTCTTTTTGAGTATCAGAAATAATACTTTCGTTAATATTTTGCTTTTCTTCAAACAGTGTATCCGAAGCTTCGTCTAAATCGTTTTCCTCAAGTAAAGTGTCAAAATCAAAATCTTCATCACCGTCATTACTGCTGTTAACTGATTCTGCCTCAAGCTTTGTCATATCAAGATCATCGAAATCTATATCATCCAAATCCAATGAATCTAAATCGAGATCTCCCAATTCGTCAAAGCCATCCATGTCACTTAGAGTAATGCTTCCAAAATCCTCTAAATCGACATCAATACCAGCATCCTTATCAACGCTCATATCAAAATCATTATTAAATTTATCTTTTCCGGATACTTCTCCTAGTAAAGTATCAAGATAATTTTCATCCATTGCATACTCCTTAATAAAATTACATAGACATGTGAATAATACCATATTTTAAACTATTAAACAAGTTATAACTGTTCATCAATATCATCAATATCATTAAATATCTAATGACTATCCGGGCTGAATAACAAAATAAAAAGAATATATTTTTTCTTAAAAGTTCATTAAAACCTGATTTAACAATAAAAAAGGTTATGGTACAACTAATTTATCGTCATCCCATAACCTTTTTTTAATATACTTAATCAATCATAGTAATCTTCATAATCATCAAAATCACCATTTGCATATGATCTTGTATAATTGACATTGTTAGCCCTCTTTATCTTTGGCTTTTGTCTAGTACTTTCTTTTTTCTTATTTTGTTGTTTCTTTTTCATATTCTTCTGCTCTTTTTCAAGGCGAATCATTGCCTTATTCTTCTCTCCCACAGATGCAGAAGCCTGTGATTTATTTTCTCTAGGACGCTGTGGTTTACTTCTTCTTCCTAAATCCTCTTCATCCTCATCCTTGTTTGAATATTTAGGAATATAATTCTTGTTTACAGGAGCTTTTCTTTGAGCATTTCTGTCACTTCGCTCATTTCTTTCACCTGCCTGCGAAGGTTTTCTGTAATTTCTGTTACCTCCGTTCGAATTTCCACTTGCGTTTCCACCTTCATTTCTTCTTTTGTTGTTGGAACCTCTATCATATGTTCCTTGCGTAGCCACTTTTGTATCTCCTTCCAAATTTGAAATTTATCATGCATGCATTTTATACTCAATTCTGAGCTTATCTGCAATTAATGCTATAAATTCGGAGTTTGTCGGTTTGCCCTTTCCGGCACTAACCGTATAACCAAACATTTCCTCTATTACTTCAATTTTGCCCCGATTCCATGCAACCTCAATTGCATGTCTTATTGCTCTTTCGACACTGCTTGAAGTAGTTTTGTATTTTTTGGCAATACTCGGATATAACAGTTTAGTAATATAGTTTAGCATATTCATATCGTTTATCGACATTATAATGCCTTCCCTAATATACTGATAGCCCTTTATGTGAGCCGGTATGCCTATCTCTCGTATAATTTCTGTAACATCATTTTCTATTGTACTGTATTGATATTCTTCATCGTCAGTTTCTACAGTAACCTCATCGCCATCGCTTTCTTTATCCATCCTTGATATTTGAATGATTCTCTTGGATAACACATCAATATTACAAGGTTTCATAATGTAATAATCCGCACCAAGATTGAAAGCCATATTGATAATACGTGGCGAGCCCACTGTTGTTAAAAATATGATTTTAACACAATTAAGCTCTTCATTAGCCCTTATCTGTTCTACTACCTCCAGCCCATCTATGTTGGTAATAAAAACATCAACCAGTAGAATATCCGGTTTATTTTCACAAATAAACTCATACAACCCTGCCCCATCTTCGGTTGTATAAACAATATCAATTTTCTCCCCAATTTCCGTATGTAATTGCCTTGATAGAAGCTCATATCCAGAATCAGCAATTACAACATGAACTTTCTGTTCTGTCATAATATTTCCCCTTTCGATATCACTCCATATC
>CALZHV010000222.1 GCA_945787485.1 uncultured Lachnospiraceae bacterium | reverse complement strand
GGCAGTGTTGATTTTCATGAATTAAATCTTTTTACGAGTGTAAAAAAAGGAGATGTCCTTGCTAAAGTTACTCCTTATGTAAATGGAAAAGATGGTCAAAATGTTTACGGAACAGTAATAAGAACCAATAAACCTAAGACAAATGGTGTTAAAGTTGGAAAAAATATAGCAACATCAGATGACCGATTGACATATACCAGTATGGTTGATGGAGATGTTTGCCTTGTTGACGGCACAATTTTTGTTTCAGATACATTGCAGATTGCTGCAGATATAGATGCATCCACCGGAGATATAGAGTATGAGGGCAGTGTTTTTGTACCGGGAAATGTCAGAACAGGATTTTGTATTAAAGCAAAGGGTGACGTGCAGGTTAATGGAGTTGTTGAAGGTGCAACTATTATTGCAGGTGGCAATATTGTTATTAAGCGAGGCGTTCAGGGAATGGGCAAAGGTGTTTTAGAAGCAGGTGGAGATGTATGTGCTCAATTTTTTGAAAACGCAAATGTAAAGTCATCGGGAAATGTTATTGCCGGTTCGATATTACATAGCAATGTTATTGCGAAAGAAAAGATTGTTGTAAGCGGTAAAAAGGGATTTATCGTTGGCGGAGAAGTAGTTTGTGATAATTATATAGAAGTAAATAATATCGGAAATAAAATGGAAACACAGACAATGATTAAAGTCGGTGTTAATCCGGATATTTTGGAAGAATTAAAAAAGCTTGTTATTGAAGTTAATGAAATCAACGAGAAGCGTGAGGAAGTATCATCGTACCTTAATGTATATAGAGAAAAAGTGAAAAAAGGAGTTAAGCTTTCACCGGAAAACCTCAAAATGATACGACAATATACTGCAGAACTTGAGGAAATCGATTCTCAAATGGGCGGTAAAAAGGAAAGAATGATTGAACTTAAAACGCTGGTTGATGAAGGAAAAAAAGGTTTGGTAAGAGTAACCGGTACATCGTTTAGAGGTGTTACTATTTTTATAGCAAGTAAAATATATATAGTAAAGGATAAAGATAAACATGTACTATATAAAATTGTAGATTCGGATATTGAGCCGACTCCGTTTTAATGATAAAGAGCTGTAAGTGACACTAAAGGAGCTTGTTCATAGATACAAGTTTTCCGAAATTTAAAGAGGTGATAATTATGATTCAACCTATAATAGCAGCACAGATTTCAAGCCCTATAGCATCAGTTCAACAAAATGCAGACAGTCAGGGGGTTTTGCAATCGCAACAAGCACAAACCGTTGTCCAAAAAGAGGAACAGCAGATAAGAGAAACTGTAGTTCAAAAAGATGAAGCTGTTTTTTATGAGCAAAATCACGATGCAAAGGAAGAAGGAAGAAATAAATATACAAATCTTTATTCCGGAAAAAAGAAAAAATCAGCAGCTTCAGAAAACGAGAAGAAAAGTAATTCATTAAATAGAATAAATATTCAAATATAATAGTACATCAGGAGAAGAAAATATGAGTACAGCATTAATAGTATTAATAATTTTAGGATTGATTTTTATTTTTTCAAGTTATTTTTTGTCATCAAAGATTGAAGAAGAAAAAGACGAGGAAGAAGTAATCAAGATTCCGGAAGAATTGACAGAAGAACAAAAAGCAAAAATTAAAAAGCTTATTGACGATTACATGGATGAAAATATAGATAACAAATTAGTTGATATTGAATCTAAGCTTTCAGAAATAACAAATCAAAAAACACTTGCTTTAGGTGATTATGCTGTAACGGTAAATGAAGAAATAGAGAGAAATCATAATGAAGTAATGTTCCTTTACAGTATGCTTTCTGACAAACAAAAAGAAATCATGAATCTTACAAATGAAGTTGACAGCAAACGAAAGAATATGGAAGAGTATATCAACGAAACAAATCAAAAGATTCAGGATACTACTGAGGACTGGGATGAAGCAATAAAAGAAATCGATGAACAGATTAATGAAAAAGAAGAAGAAAACGTTGAATCTGTTGATGGAGGAAAAGACATCATTTTACAACTCCATAAATCAGGCTTAAGTATATTGGAAATTGCAAAGCAATTAGGTCTTGGGGTTGGAGAAGTAAAACTTGTAGTAGATTTATATAAGGAGCAATAATAATGAACTTAAAACATTTCTTAAGAGGATTAGGTGCCGGAATTTTATTCGGTGCTGTAATAATGTTTGCTGCATTTAAGCTTTCAGGAGCTATTGTATTAAAAGATGAAGAAATAGTAAAGCGTGCCATGGATTTGGGTATGGTAGTTGATACGGCAACAGAAGAAACAACAGAGGAATTAGGTGAAGCAACAAGCGAAGATACAACGGAAAACGTGACAGAAAAGACTACCAAGACAACTACAGAAGAAGTTACGGAAGAAACTACTGAAAAAAAGGATACTGAAACAGAAGAAACAACAGAAGCTACAACAGAGAAAACAACCGAGACTACGGAAAAGACAACAGAGAAGAAAGAAGATGGCGATGTAATAAAGGCAACGATTGTTGTTAAAGCAGGAATGGGCTCGACTGAGGTTGCAAAGCTTTTACAGGATGCGAAAATCATTGAAGACTATCTTGATTTTGATAATTATTTAAATCAGAATGGTTATTCGACAAAAATCAGAATTAATACATATACTTTTACAAACAAGATGACATACAAACAGATTGCTGAAGAGTTGATTAAGGAAGATAAGATAAATTAATTTATGTGTTTATAATTAATCATTATAATTAATCCTAAAAAAAGTGCTTGATGGCACTTTTTTTTTGTGATATAATCTTTTTCGTGTGATTTGGGTAAAATATTTAATGCCCAACCTATATCAGATGATATAGAGATAACATGTAGGTGGTTCAGTAGATTGGTGCCATAGACGCGATGGTTTCTACAGATAATTCTTAAACCTACAGAAGTTAAAACCAGGAGGTAAATTATGAGCGTTATTTCAATGAAACAGTTACTCGAGGCAGGTGTTCATTTTGGACATCAGACAAGAAGATGGAATCCTAAGATGGCTGAGTATATTTATACTGAGCGTAACGGAATCTACATTATTGATTTGCAGAAATCAGTTGGAAAAGTAGATGAGGCTTACAAGGCAATTCAGGATTGCGTAGCTGAAGGCGGAAAGATTCTTTTTGTTGGTACTAAGAAGCAGGCTCAGGACTCAATCAAGTCTGAGGCTGAGAGATGTGGTATGTATTATGTTAACCAGAGATGGTTAGGTGGTATGCTTACTAACTTCAAGACAATTCAGACAAGAATTGAGAAGCTTAGAAAGTATGAAGCTATGGAAGCTGATGGTACATTTGATGTATTACCAAAGAAAGAAGTTATTGAGATAAAGAAAGAGATGGATAAGCTTCAGAAGAACCTTGGCGGTATCAAGGAAATGAAGAGAATTCCTGATATGATATTTATA
>CALZHV010000221.1 GCA_945787485.1 uncultured Lachnospiraceae bacterium | reverse complement strand
CTTTGTACCCTTATGGCCTTCAAGATTTGTTATTTCATAATCATTTAAATAATATTTAACAACAGTATATCCAACACAAAAATATTTTGTTGTTTCTTTGTCTTCTGATAATTCTTCGAGTATCTGCTCATGCGCACGTTCAATACCTATCAATTCCAAAGAATGAATATATTCCTGTGTTACAGTTGTATTTTCCGGAAATTCATACACACCTTTTCCGACTGCTGTTTTAAGCACTCGTCCTGCAGCAGCAATACACACATCATGAAGCTTTCTTCCGTTTAATTGTTCTTCAAGCTCTGTTTTTACAGCCAAAATATCTTCACTTACTTTATTGATATCATGAATTTGTCCATCAATCATCGATCTTGTATCATGATATTTTACAGACATGGCAACAATATTAAAATTATCTTTATCTTTATATCCGACTGTACCAACTATGCTTCTTGTTCCGATATCAAGTCCAAAAACTAATGGTTCAGGATATTTTGTAATTGCTGCCATTTTCTTCCTCCAATAAATAAATGTAAAATATATACATACGCTAAAATATTATAACATTTTAGAGAAACTTATTCAATAATACTTTTAGTTGTTTTGATGAATCTTCAATGGATTTTTCATTATTTATAGTATAATTTGTATATTTTCTATAATAATCTTCATTTTCCTGATTATTAATTACCTGTTTACATTTTTCCAGTGAATATCCTCTGTTTGCCATTAGCCTGCTTATTCTTGTTTCTTCGCTCGCCCATATGTACCATATTTCATCACATATAGTTTTGTATCCATCCTGTATCAGCAAAGCAGCTTCAATAACATAAAGCTTGATGTTTTGAGTTCTTTTTTCCTTAATGTCATTTAATATATATTGTTTTACCAAAGGATGTGAAATAGAATTTAATTTTTTTAATTTATCTTTGTCTGAAAAAACAATTTTCCCAAGCTTTTCTCTATCAATTTCATCATCCGAAGCCAAAATTTCTTCTCCAAATTCTTTGATAATTGCATCATAAATTATCTGTCCTTTTTTCATAAGACTATGAGCCAGACTGTCAGTTTCAATAATATATGCGCCATAATCATTTTTTAGTTGTTTTAAAATAAGGCTTTTACCACAGCCTATTCCACCTGTTATCCCTAAAACTTTCATATATACTCTCTTTTATTTTGTTTCGTACCAATTATTTCCGCTATGCATATCAATTATCAATGGAACTTTCAAAGATGAGGCATTTGTCATTTCCTGCTTAAGTAATTGTTTTACTTCTTCAATCTCATCCTTATGTGTTTCGATGATAAGCTCATCATGTATTTGCAAAACAAGCCTTGATTTCATTTGTTTTTGTTTTAATGCTTTATATACATTTACCATAGCTATTTTAATAATATCAGCCGCACTTCCCTGTATAGGAGAATTCATTGCTGCTCTTTCACCGAAGCTTCTGGTCATGAAATTAGAAGATTTAAGCTCCGGAATAGGTCTTCTTCGTTTATACATTGTAAGTGCATAACCGTTTTGCTTTGCAAAATCGACAATACTATCCAAATACAATTTAACTTTTGAATATGTTTCAAAATATTTTTGGATGTAACCCTCGGCCTCTTTTCGTGAAATATCCAAATCCTGTCCTAAACCAAATGCACTAATACCATAGACTATACCAAAGTTAACAGCTTTTGCACGTCGTCTCATCAAATCATCTACTTCTTCTATAGGAACACCAAAGCATTCTGATGCTGTTATGCTATGAATATCATCATTTTTATTATAAGCAGATATAAGTGTTTCGTCATCAGACATATGTGCAAGAACTCTCAATTCAATTTGTGAATAATCAGCCCCGACAAAAACATAATCTTTTTCAGGTATAAATACTTTACGTATTTCACGTCCTAAAGGCAATCTTGTAGGTATATTTTGAAGATTAGGCTCTGTTGAACTGATTCTTCCCGTTGCAGTTACTGTCTGATTAAATTTACCATGAATTCTTCCGTCCGGGGCAATAAAAATACTCAAACCTTCAACATATGTTGAATTAAGTTTTGTAAGCTGTCTGTATTCCAAAATATATTTTATAACAATATGTTCATTTTGCAGTTTTTCTAATACTTCTACACTTGTTGAATATCCTGTTTTTGTTTTTTTGCCATGCTTTAATCCCATTTCTTCAAACAATACTTCACCCAATTGTTTTGTTGAATTGATATTAAATTCATGTCCGACTTCTTTGTAAATAAGAAGAACTAATTCATCTATTCTTTCCTGTAGCTTTTTGCCATATTTTTTTAATGCATCACTATCAACTTTAATTCCGTTTTTTTCCATTTCATATAAGGAATACAGGCAAGGCAATTCAATTTCATAATATAAGTCAAGCATATCAAGTTCTAAAAGTTTTTTTGAAACATTTTCCCAACATAAAAATGGTACATATGAATTGTAAGCTATAAAACTCATAATATTATCATTGTACATTGAAAACAGATTTATTTCTTCTTTACCTATAAGTGTTTTTTCATCCTGAAAATCAAAATTTGCATATTTTTTGCCTACTAAATCATATGAATATGTCGAAGATAAAGGATCAATCAAATAAGTTGCAAGACTTATATCTATAAGATTTTTACTATCAATCAAATCAAAATATAAAAGATTGGATTTTAAATCCATAAATATAAATTTTATATCATTTTCTGAAATTAATAACTTTATATCTTCGATTAATATCGAAATATCAATTCTGTTACATGGTACAAAATAAGAAATATTTTGTTTGAAGCTTAGACTAACAGCCAAAACATCATTATCATTACTCACAAGAAATATTCCAACAGGATTTTTTGTTTCTTTTATATCCAAAATTAAATTATGATATTCTGTTATAGTTTCAATTATTATTTTTTCAATTTCAATTTCAGAGTCTTGCTGCTTTGTTAAATCAAAATTAAATCTTCCAAGAAGGCTTTTAAATTCCAGCTCTCTAAACAGATTGTATGATTTTTCATTAAACATATTATTTATATCCATATCATTATAATCATATGTCAATTCACAATCGAGTTTAATTGTTGCAAGCTCTCTGGATAAAAATGCCAGTTCTTTATTATTTTCGAGATTGTCCCGCATTTTGCTCGGTTTCATATTTTGAATATTCTCATATATTTTTTCTAAAGAACCGTATTCAATAAGGAGCTTTGATGCTGTTTTTTCTCCGATTCCCGGCACACCCGGAATATTATCACTGGAATCGCCCATAAGACCTTTCATATCAATAAAAGTTTTTGGATCAACACCATAGAGCTTAATTACGTCATTTGGATAATATGATTCAATTGTTGTCTTACCTGATTTGGTTTTAGGAATTCTAATTTGAATTTGTTTAGTTGCTAATTGAAGAAGGTCTCTGTCTCCTGATAAAACAGTAACCATGTATCCGGCTTTTGCTGCATCA
>CALZHV010000220.1 GCA_945787485.1 uncultured Lachnospiraceae bacterium | reverse complement strand
TTGTTGATTTCACAACCGGTATACTCATTATCGACGAAACAATGCATAGCTACTCTATAAACCGACTTGTTGACAGAGCAATGATGGCAGTCAAATCAATAAGTGCCGGTTCAGGTGCCACTTATGCATTCTACGATGACGAGTATCATAAGGCAGTGCTCAACGAAGCCCAGATAGAAAACAGTATGTACAGTGCATTACAAAACAAAGAATTCTGCGCTTATGTACAGCCAAAATATGACATTTTGAATAACACACTTATCGGCGGAGAGCTTTTGGTAAGATGGATTTCTCCTTCCAAAGGATTCCTTGAGCCTGCAAGCTTCATTCCGTCCTTTGAGAAAAACGGATTCATCTTCCACATCGACTGCTTTATGCTCGAGGAAGCTTGTAAGTCGCTTAGAAGATACCTTGATTCCGATATATATGTGTTACCGTTTTCGATTAACCTCTCACGTGTAACACTTTCAAATCCGGATTTCCTTCCAAAGGTACATGAGATAGTGGAGAAATACTACATTCCTCATCACTACATAGAATTCGAAATAACAGAAAGCATCTTCTCAGAAAATTATGACCAGATGATTTCTGTCCTGACAAAGCTTAAGGAAATGGATTTCATCATAAATATGGATGATTTCGGAACCGGCTACTCATCACTTACATTGCTAAAGGATTTGCCATTGGATGTAATCAAGCTTGATCAGGATTTCCTTTCAAGATCGGCAGCCAACGACAAAAATGCTACATGTATCCTCAAGAGCATTATTGACATGTCACATGCACTTGATATAAAGGTTGTAAGTGAAGGAATCGAAACATCGGAACAACTCGATATGTTAAAATCAATAAGCTGCGAAATTGGTCAGGGTTATCTGTTTGCAAGACCAATGCCTATAGAAGATTACGATAGTCTTGTAATCAACTATACGCAGACATTTTAAGAAGTAATTCTACATTATGTACGCATTTTTCTGGAAAAGTTATTGACATATATGGTTGTTTTTGGTATCCTAGTTATTGCGTGCTGTGATGTACGGTAATTATTTCACCATAAGGGATTCAACATATCTAGTGGTGTGGATAAGTTGTTCGTGTCTTAATCCCGGTGATAAACATAAACTCTTTTAACTTTATTTTTTATTTAATGGAGGTTTGCAAAATGGCAAATATCAAATCTGCAAAGAAGAGAATTCTTGTAATTGATAAGAAGACAATGAGAAATAAGATGATTAAGTCTAAAGTTAAGACTATGATTAAGAATGTTGATGCTGCTATCGCTGCTAACGATAAAGCTGCTGCTGAAAGCGCATTAAAGGTTGCTATTTCTGAAATCAACAAAGCTACTTCAAAGGGTATCTACCACAAGAATACAGCTGCAAGAAAAGTTTCTCGTTTAACACTTGCTGTTAATAAGATGGCTTAATCTTATCGATAATTTAGTATATAAAAAAGACCTCTTAAACGAGGTCTTTTTTATTTTTTGAGACCAAAATTCCATTTTATGTAAGCAAATCCTTAACAGCTCAACAGCTCAAGTATGAGCATCTCAACTGCCATGGAATCCCTCATTGCGCCGGTTTTTATTTTTGTATCAGCCTCCTGACACATATCCAAACATTTAAGCAGCTGTTCCATGGAATATCCACGACACTGCTCTATATATTTCTTCACTGTAAATGGCGGTATCTTTACAGCGGACGCTATTTTCTTCCCATCTGCTCCCGATTCCAATGCATGTTTGACCTTCAACAATATATCAAACTGTCTGGAAATCAGAAACAACAATCTCATTGCCGGTTCTCTTAGCTGAAGCAAATCATCATAAAACTTCATAGTCTTAGTTTTATTTCTCTGTGAAAGTGCATCCATCATATCAAAGACTTTACCCTCAACTTCATTGATACATAGCTTTTCTACATCTGAAGCTGTAATAGTACCTTTTTCCATACAATAGCATTTAAGCTTATCTACCTCATTAATAAGGTTATTCATATTAAGACCAACACCTTCAACAAGACGATAAATGGTATTGTCACTTATTTCAATATTATCTTTTTTAAACATCCCTTTAACCCATGTGAGAATCATTTGCTCATCAGGTGTATCAAACAATGCTATTGTACCAAGCTTTTCGACCTTTTTGTAAAGCTTTGTTCTCTTATCAATATCATTTTCGATAAAAACAATTATAGCTGTATCCGGAAGCTCATCAAGAAAGTCCTCAATCTCCTGCTTACCCTTCTTGAAATATCCGCTATCCTGCACTTCAAGTACTCTTCTTTCTGCAAAAAAAGGCATAGTTGAACAAAAGCTTATTATTTCATCTACCTTAATTGAATCATCCTTCATAATTGAATAATTCATTGTATCATTAACGTCAGCAATTTCATAGATAAGCTTCCTGCTGTACTGATTTACAAGGTATTTCTCATCACCACCGAACAGATAAACATTTTTAAATGTTTTTTCTTCTATTTGATTGTTAATTAACTGCATTGCATTTTGCTGTGCCATGTTTTTTCCCTTTTATATATTCCGTATTATTTAAAATCTTTACTCTAATTTTATTGTATTTAAAATCTTTACTCTAATTTTATTGTGTTAAAAATTATTATCATGATTTTTTCTATATATTACATTATTTCTTTTTCATTAAAATAAATTCTTGTTATTGTTTACTGTAATTTGTTTTATTTTTAGATTGTTATTTATTGTATGTTTAACCTGAATTTATTATTTTATATTAATGATAATTACAGCTTAAATACATAAATACAACTTATCATTTTTATTATATTAATAAATTATAATTATCTTTTTTATCAAATCAATAAATTAAAATTATCATTTTTATTTATCATAATTCTACAAATTATGAAATCCCGTAATATCTTTAACTATTTCACCCGCTATTATTAACCCTACAACCGACGGTACAAATGCGACACTTCCCGGTGTAGACCTTCTTGTTGTTTCTTCATTTATTTCATACAGCGGTTTAAGAGGCTGTTCCTTTGAATAGACAACCTTTAACTTATTTATTCCTCTTTTTTTTAACTCGCGTCTCATAACCTTCGCAAGAGGACAAACGGACGTATCATATATATCAGCCACTTCAAACATAGTCGGATTCACCTTGTTTCCTGCTCCCATACTGCTAATAACAGGCACATTGGCTTCCTCAGCCTGCTCAACAAGCGCTATTTTACCTGTTACGGTATCAATAGCATCAACAACATATGAATACGATTTGAAATCAAATTGTGATTTATTTTCCGGAAGATAAAATGTATTAAATGTATTTACACATATATCCGGATTAATCGACAACGCCCTTCTTTTTGCCGCTTCAACCTTGCTCATGCCAATTGTATCATAGGTCGCAATAATCTGCCTGTTAATATTACTTTCACATACTACATCATTATCTATAAGATCGAGTGTACCAACTCCGCTTCTTGCAAGTGCCTCTACAACATATCCTCCTACTCCGCCAACACCAAAAACGGCGATTCTTGCATCAGATAATTTCTTTGTATTTTCTTTTCCTAATAATAATTCTGTT
>CALZHV010000219.1 GCA_945787485.1 uncultured Lachnospiraceae bacterium | reverse complement strand
ACTTTCAATATATTTTCTGCTTATATTATATCACATTATTTTTAGTTTGTCTATATCAGTACGCAATTCGTCCCCCATCTAAAGAAGTGGCAGTCTTCATGCTGAAAATAATAAAATATTTCAAAAGACAAATTATTATGCAATTATTATAAATTTTCTATTGACTTTAAGCAATAATTGTTGTATAATTACATTAAACATACCGTTTGCAAAATTATGCGAAAGGATAAATAAATATTATATGGAAATAAATGAATTATACAATATCGCCAGAATTTATATTGATAAAATAAAAAAAGAAAAACCATTTTACTTTTTTGAACATAACAGCTCTCTTTGTTTAATAAAAACAAGCACACAAATTTTCTGTGGAACTACATGTATTAAAATTAATAACGGAAATATTGAAACAGTTAGTTCAGATTTCAATGCAGTTCTATTATTCATTGCAAACAGTAAAGAAAAAGCCGAACAAATGATAGTGGTTATGGCTGATGATTACAGAATAACTGTACCTTTTTATGAATCCATAAAAATGCTGTTAAAAGCTGGTTCCTGTAACGGTAAATGTCAAATCGTTATATCTGAATCACAGAGCATTTCATCTGAAAATTTTTGTGCTGATTCATCAAGAAGTAACAACTCATTTGATTTTTTCAGCGGTTTTGATGACTCACCAATAAATGCTTCTCCCTATCATGACAATAATTTTGCACAAAGTCATAGTACATATCAACAATCACCCAATAGCATATATTCTCAGCAAGAAAACTTCAATAATCAATCTTACTATCATTACGGTTCCAATAATCTAAATTATGTCCAAGGCAACAGTTCACAGGAAAGTAAATATGTTTCTCAATATATTGGTTCAAACGAAAGTGCCTTTAAAAGAAAACTTTCACAGTTTCTTGAAGACGATGAAATCAATCATCAAAATAATAATTCTTCTGATAATATGTCCAAAGAAGAACTTCTTCGCCATGCAAAAGAAAACAAAAAAATGGCAAAACGTGCTTTTAAATTATAATATCAAATATTATACTTTCTCAGAAAGGATTTAATTACTATGAAAAAAAACAAAACACTTGGTAAAATTTTATCATGCATACTGATTGTATCAACTATGGGAATTATGTCATCATGCGGTGAAAAAAAAGATGATTCAAAAAAGATAAAAATTATAGGAAAAACACCTCTGGAAAATTCCTTTTACTGGGAAGTTGTAAATGCAGGTGCATCAGCTGCGGGAGAAGAACTCGGATATGATGTTGAATATCTGGCTCCGGAGAATGAAAAAGATACTGAAGGACAAATCGCCATTATAAATAAGGCTAAGGAAGATAAAGCTGATGGAATTGTCATAGCACCTATTAACGCTGATGATATGAATGATGCTATGCAGGAAGCAAAAAAAGCCGGTGTATCTGTACTAACAATTGATTCAAAATGTTCTCTTGAGGATATGGTATATATAGGAACAGATAACTATGTTGCCGGAACTATTGCAGGAGCTGAAGCCTCAAAAATACTGACAGAAAGCAAAAAAGTAGCTATTGTCGCACTGACGGAAGAATCTACTCTTGCAGTAAGGTGGAAAGGCTTTGAAGATGCTGTTGCATCAGATTCAAACATCAACATTGTAGAAAAAACCTACTGCAATTCTGACAAGGCAACGGCAAAACAGCAGGCATCTGAACTTATTGACAAATATCCTGACCTTGAAATGATTTGCGGAGTTAACCAGACTACTACACTTGCCATATGCGAGGCAGTAGCGGAAAAGGGCGTTGAAGGAAAAGTAAAGGTTGTAGGATATGATGCATCTGAATCTGAAATTGAATATATAAATCAAGGTATACTTACCGGAACAGTCGTTCAGAATCCTTACAACATAGGTTATCTTGGAGATAAAAATGTAGCAGATATGTCAGACGGAAAATCTATAAGCAAGATTATTGATACAGGAACAACTTTTGTAACAGCCGACAATATCAATGATGATGCTATACAACTCCTTATTTATCCGATGGGCAAATAATGGAGGTGCTTAAAAATGACAAAGACAAAAAACAGTAACAGTGAAAAAGGTTTCGTTATTGCCGGAATTATATTTGCTGTTGTATTACTTATAAGCCTGGGACAATTTATTTTTATTTACACAATGCAAAATCAAAGTTTTCTGAAAGCTGAAAAGGAACAGAAAGCAGTATCAGAAATAAAGGAAAATCTCATATCCATAAACCGTGATGTACTAAAAATTATATCCGGTGTCGGCAATGCACAGTCAATTGCAAATGATATTGAAATAAGCTTTGATAATATTGACAAGTCTATGAGGGAATATGAAGAAACAGATTATCACACAAAAAAAGAACTGGTAAGATATGAAGAAGCTAAAAATTATATCTCTGCTCTTCGTACAAGACTTTCAGAGTATCAGACACAACTTGCAGATATCAATATTGAAGATGCTAAAAACATATATACACAGGAAATAAATATCTTTCAGCAAAGTGCTATTGATAAATTCAATTCTGCTATGGATATCAATGCGAACTATATTAAAGAACAAAAAGAAAAAAATATAATGTTCTTTAAAATCGTAATCGGAATTATGTCGGCTCTGCTTATTTTTGGTGAAATCGGAATTATAATTACAGCAAAAATTTCTAAAAAAGCAAAAGCAGAAATTTCTGAAAAACAAAAGCAAGCAGAATACGCAAACAAAAAATTCAAGCGTTCTCAGGAAAAAATCGAAGACATTGTTTACAAAAATATACTTACAGGAATGAAAAACAGATATGCTCTTGAAAAAGATATTGGAGAAAGACTTCAAAGCGAACCTTTCAATATAGCTCTTTTTGATATGGATAACTTCCGAAGCGTAAACGATACTTATGGATATGATTTTGGCGATGAATATCTTGTTAAGATTGCTGATAAACTTAAGAACAGTTTCGGTGAATATGCAGAAATTTACAATATCACCGGCAACGAATTCTTTATTTTATTCAATGATGATATTCCAAAAGCAAAGTCAATAAATCTTTCAAAAAATATATTTACAGCTATGGGTATGGCTTATAATATCGGAAATATCGGGATTCAGCTTTCAGTATCGGGATGTGCATATAATTATCTGCCCGGTGAATGTTCCAATCTGGATTCTTTGCTTATCAAAATGAATAATGTTATAAGAAACATAAAGAAAAACGGTGGTAATTCAATATCAGGAATTACTAATATATAAGACATTTTAACTTGAACCCTCCTTCATATATACTTCAATCAGAAGTAAAGGAGGGTTCAAAAATTTTATTAAAAAGGAAAGAAAAATCTATGTGTACAATAATTGCCATTTCTAATCAAAAAGACGGAGTTTCAAAAACCACTACAACATATAATCTTGGTACAAGTCTCGCTTTAAATCTCAGTGAACTCTCCCCCGCCTACGCTCGTTACACTCGCTAAGAAGGTGTGGGCTTCGTAAGAAGATTGATATTTAAGTTTCCGCCTGACAAATCAGGCAACCCTTATTCTTACAGGCGTGTCCACTTCGCCGCTACTGTATAGG
>CALZHV010000218.1 GCA_945787485.1 uncultured Lachnospiraceae bacterium | reverse complement strand
AATATTAATCAAAAAGAATTAAACGAAAATGAAATATTATTAGATTCAATGTTGTTTAGAATGATACAAATATCCGAAAACTCAAAAAAGTTAACAGATGAATATAAAATGAATCATTCAGCCGTGCCATGGAATGCATTGTATGGTTTGAGGAATCGTATTGTTCATGACTATGGAAATGTTGTTTTGAATATTGTATATGAAACATTAAAAAATGATGTGCCAGAGATGCTTAAATTAATTAATGATGAAACATAAATTTACTTTTTAGTGTGTAATAAACGCATCAAAGTAAGTATTGGTAATTATGTAAATCTATTAGACTTTACAAAAATAAAATATCGTGTTATATTCTCTCATGGATGGTATTCGAAAGAAACTATACCGGAAATTTTTTAAAATATAATAATATAAGATCTTTTTGGTGGTTGCTTTCCGTATTGCTTTAAAATCGCAATTTACAGGGAGGTGAGTGGATGAAGATTGGATTTGTTGGTGCCGGAAAAATGGGATTTACTCTTGGAAGGCATATTAATGATTATTTAGAAACCAATACTTTAAAGAACGATTTTTCTTCCGCTGTTGTGGAGGGGTATTATAGTTCTAACCCATCTAGTGCAAAAGAAGCAGCAATGTTTACTAATACGAAAGCATTTGATAATTTGGAGGATCTTGTTAGGATATGTGATATTATTTTTATTACTGTTCCTGATGGGCAGATAGCTATTATTGCAAATGAGCTTGATAGACTGGGTCCGCTTATTGAAGGAAAGATATTATGTCATACAAGTGGAGCTTGTTCTTCACACATTTTTTCTGGTATGGATAATCAGGTTTATGGTTATTCGATTCATCCGATATATGCAGTCAATTCGAAGACTGAATCATATATTAATTTCCAAAGCTGTTACATTACAATAGAAGGACATGAAAAATATCTTGATTATTTTGTAGGACTGTTTGAGGCACTTGGACATAGCGTCAAGGTGATTGAAGCCGAAAACAAAGTGAAATATCATTGCGCTGCAGTGTTTGCAAGTAATCTTGTAATTGGACTGTATCAGATGGCATCAGATCTTTTGACGGAATGCGGATTTGATGAGACGGAAGCTGTCGGGGCATTGAAGCCGCTGTTTGAAAATAATGTTAATAAGCTTATGAAGGATGGCAGCGAGAATGCGTTAACAGGACCTGTAGAAAGATTTGATATTGAAACGATAAATAATCATCAAAGAGTTATCGAAGGAGAATATCTGACAACATATCAGGCTCTTTCGAGACGTCTGGCTGTAATAGCGTTAAGTAAAAAGCTAAATGATTGTACAGATGAATATAAAGCTATTCAAATTTTTGAAAAATACAATGAATTAGTTAGCAATTTAGGAGGAAATGATGAAGAAGACAGTTTTGACATTTGCTGAGGCAAAACAGAAAAAAGAAAAATTAACTATGCTTACTGCATATGATTATTCCATGGCAAAGCTTATAGATGAAGCCGGAGTGGACTCTATTCTTGTAGGTGATTCACTTGGCAATGTAATTTTAGGATATGAGGATACTATTTCCGTTACGGTAGAGGATATGATTCACCATGGAGCAGCAGTTGCAAGAGGTGCAAAGGAAGCTCTTGTAATAATAGATATGCCATTTATGTCATATCAGACGTCAGTGTATGATGCTGTGGTAAATGCCGGTCGTCTCATGAAAGAAGGAAGGGCTCAGGCAGTGAAATTAGAGGGTGGTGCAAGTGTATGCCCTCAGATAAAAGCGATTACTGATGCAGGAATTCCTGTTTGCGCTCATCTTGGTCTGACACCACAATCTATCAATGCTTTCGGTGGATTTAAGGTTCAGGGCAAGACAGAAGCAGCAGCCAAAAAACTTATCGAGGATGCTCTCGCAGTTCAGGAAGCCGGTGCATTTGCAGTTGTGCTTGAATGTGTACCTGAAAAGCTTGCTACTATGGTCACAGAAAAGCTTGATATACCGACAATAGGTATAGGAGCAGGAGCAGGCTGTGACGGTCAGGTATTGGTATATGCTGATATGCTTGGAATGTTTAGTGATTTCACACCAAAATTTGTTAAAAGATTTGCCGAAACAGGTCAGATTATGAAGGATGCATTTAAGGCATATAACGAAGAGGTTAAAGCCATGACTTATCCTGAACAAAAACACACATACGCAATAAGCGATGATGTTTTAGATAAATTATATTAATAATTGCAGAGAATCGATTGGCGCAGGCTTAATCGACAGGCATTACACAGTGAGGAGAAAATAAAATGAAGATAGTTTCAACAGTTGCAGAGGTCAGAAAAGAAGTAAATGAGTGGAAAAAGGCAGGTTTAAGTGTAGGCTTTGTGCCTACTATGGGATATTTGCATGAGGGACATGAGAGCCTGATTAAGAAAGCGGTGGAACAAAATGATGCCGTAGTTGTAAGTATATTTGTTAATCCAATGCAGTTTGGACCAACTGAGGACCTTGCAAGTTATCCGAGAGACTTAGAAAAAGATGCCGAGCTTTGTGAAAATGCCGGAGCAAAGCTTATTTTTCATCCGGAGCCGGAAGAAATGTATGATGAAGGCTTTTGTTCATATGTCGATATGAACGGATTGACTAATGCACTTTGCGGTTTGTCAAGACCGGTACATTTCAGAGGTGTTTGTACTGTTGTTAACAAGCTGTTTAATATTGTAAAACCTGATAGAGCTTATTTTGGCGAAAAGGATGCACAGCAGCTTGCGGTAGTTAAAAGAATGGTTAAAGATCTGAATATGGATTTGGAAATTATCGGATGTCCAATAATAAGAGAAGCTGACGGACTTGCAAAGAGCTCAAGAAATACTTATCTTTCAGCGGAATCGAGAAAGCAGGCTGTTATATTAAGCAAGTCAATCTTCATGGGCAAGAAGATGATTGAGGATGGTGAAAGAGACGCAGCAAAGGTTATTTCGGCAATGAAGGATATGATTAACAGCGTTTCTCTTACAGAGATTGATTATGTTGAAATAGTAGATGTAAATACAATGAAAAGTATTGACACAATAAAGGGTGATATTCTTTGTGCAATAGCTGTAAATGTAGGTGGAGAAGCAAGACTGATAGATAATTTTATGATGACTGTAAATGATTAGTTTTTCTAATATACCGGGCAGGAAGGGATAAATTATGTTAATCAATGTTTTAAAAAGTAAAATACACAGAGCAACAGTAGTACAGGCAGAACTAAACTATGTAGGAAGTATTACAATTGATGAAGCACTTATGGAAGCATCAGGAATATACGAATACGAGAAAGTTCAGATAGTTGACGTTGATAACGGAAGCAGATTTGAAACATATGTAATTGCCGGAGAAAGAAACAGCGGAATGATATGCTTAAACGGGGCAGCAGCACGTATGGCTTGCACAGGCGATAAGATTATTATTATGTCTTATGCACAGATGACTCCGGAAGAACATATGGAAAATAAGCCTAAGGTTGTTTTCGTAGATGATAATAACAAAATTGAAAGAATTACAAACTATGAAAAACATGGTTTGTTAGAAGATATGGTGTAATGACTTACAGAAAGGAAT
>CALZHV010000217.1 GCA_945787485.1 uncultured Lachnospiraceae bacterium | reverse complement strand
GAGAGCAGATGGTTATCTAACCGTGGTATGGCCTCAAAAGATTTTGAAGAAGATTTAAAAAAATACTTAGGTTGCGAAAATGTATGGTTATTTGCAAACGGTCATGTTGCGATGGAGGTTGCATTACAGGCTCTTGATTTGAAAGGCGAAGTTATTACAACACCATATACTCATATTTCAACAACAAATGCTATTGTAAGAAATGGTCTTACACCTGTATTTGTCGATGTTAAAGACGATAATTATACTATTAATCCTGAATTGATAGAAGCTGCCATAACAGACAAGACAGTAGCTATTGTGGCAACTCATGTATATGGATTTTTGTGTGATGTAAAGTCAATTGATGAAATTGCAAAGAAACACAATCTTAAGGTAGTTTATGATGCGGCTCATGCTTTTGGTGTTAAATTAAATGGTGTAAGCTCAGCAAATTTTGGTGATGCTGCCATGTTTAGTACACATGCAACAAAAGTATTCCATACAATTGAGGGCGGTATTGTAGCATACAAAGATCAAAAGCTCTTTGATGCAATGCAATATATAGTAAACTTTGGATTTACATCTCAGGAGGAAGCTTTGTATGTTGGTACAAATGCGCGCATGAACGAGTTTGAAGCGGTTATGGGTATTTGTAATTTAAGACATATTGATGAGGAGATTGCCAAACGTAAGGTTGTAGGTGACAGATTTAAAGAACGTTTAGACGGAGTTAAAGGTATTAAGCTTATTGAACCTGAAAAGGGCCTTGAGTGGAATTACAGTTATTATCCGGTATTATTTGATGGATACAAAGAAAATCGTGATGAGGTTAAGGCAAAGCTTGAAGCTTGCGAAATATTCCCACGTAAATATTTCTATCCTATTACAAATAAGTTTGCATGCTATGAAAAACAATATGGCGATGTAAATGTACCTGTTTCAGCAAAGGCAGCACAGTCAGTATTAACTCTTCCAATGTATGCTGATTTGACTATAGAGGAAGTTGATCGTATTTGTGATGCAATTTTGAAATAATAAATTAATTAAAGAATAAACATGATTTAATGCGATGAGGCCTCATCGCATTAAAGTATATATACAGAGAATTTTAAATATAGGGGAACCTGGAGGAATAAGAAATGCAGGATATCACAGGACTATCATTATCTGACAAGTCGGAAATTGCGGAATATATTAAGAGAGATAATCTCGAGATTGTTAATTCTAAGATTACACAAGCTAATGTAAAAGATAGTTTTTATACCCGTTATGTGAAACGGGTACTGGATATAATCATTTCTCTGATAGCATTGATAGTTGTTGCACCAATTAATATTGTCATTGCTGTCGTTACATTCTTCGATGTAGGTTCTCCTATTATTTTTAAGCAAAAAAGAACAGGAAAAGACGAGA
Organism: uncultured Lachnospiraceae bacterium; assembly: GCA_945787485.1. Lineage (GTDB taxonomy): Bacteria > Bacillota > Clostridia > Lachnospirales > Lachnospiraceae > Coprococcus_C. Next base: position 2,219 of record CALZHV010000217.1, on the reverse strand, counting down.
AGAAATTTACGATTTATAAATTTCGAAATATGACTAATGATGTAGACGCGAATGGTGAGCTTTTGCCTCCTTCCCAGCGTGTAACAAAATGGGGAAAGTTTGTCAGAAAAACTTCTTTGGATGAATTGCTTAATTTTGTTTCCATTTTAAATGGTTCGATGAGTATTATAGGTCCAAGACCGTTGCTTGACTATTATGCAGACAGATTAAATGACAGGCACAAGGCATTATATAAGGTGCGTCCGGGTTTAGAGTGTCCTACACTTAAGAAGGTTGATCATGCTCTTTCCTGGCAGGAAAGATTGGACAACTACGTATGGTATGCAGAAAATTGCAGTTTTATTGTAGATGTTAAGCTTTGCTTTAGAGTTGTGCAGCTTGCACTTGACAGAAAGGAAACAGCAAGAAGATCAAAAGCCGGCAATGGCGGAATGCTTGGTTATGATGAAGACGGTAATATTATTTACACTAAGCTTGTGCCGGATAAATATGTTGAAGAGTATTGCAAAAATCATGGATTTGCCAATCTTCAGGAAGCGTTAGAAGCACGTAACGAACAAAAAAATGATTAATTTCAAAGGAAATAATGATGAAAATAATACAGATAACAAACACCTATAAAGGTGATGTGCTTGAAATAGTAAAAAAACATGTGCCGGAAGGCTTTGAGATAAGAACATTATCAGAGAATTCTGTTGATGAGCTTGAAAAAAATGTAAGTGATGCAGATTACATCCTTGCAAGCGGAAGAGTAAAAATTGATGAGCGTGTACTTGCAAATGCTCCAAAACTAAAAATGATACAGAGAACAGGTGTTGGAATTGACACGCTTGATTTAGCGGCATTAAACAACCACAATATTCCCGTATACGTAAATAAAGGAGTTAATTCCCAAAGCGTTGCAGAGCATTCTGTATTGATGATTCTTGCATGCTTGAGGAAGCTTAGCATAATAAATGATAATACGAAAAAAGGTATATGGAAAAAACAGGCACAGGGAATTACAACCTTCGAGCTTTGTGGAAAAAAGGTCGGCATGCTTGGCATGGGAAACATAGGGCAAAAAACAGCAAGACTTATAAGTGCATTTGGTGCTCAAATAATATATTATGATAAATATCGTCAGCCTGAAGAACTGGAAAAAGAGCTTGGAATAAAGTATGATACGCTTGAGAATGTTTTGAAAAATGCTGATATAGTATCATTGCATTGCCCTCTTACGGAAGATACAAGACATGTAATTAACAGTGAAAGTATAGCTTTGATGAAGGATGGGGTTGTTATTGTAAATACTGCAAGAGGAAGCCTTATTGATGAAGAAGCATTGTATAATGCCATAAAAAACGGCAAGGTTGCATATGCGGGATTGGATGTGCATGAGAAAGAACCTATACCGGAGGATGATAAGCTTATGGCATGTGATAATATTATTGTTACACCGCATATCGGTGGTGTTACATATGATTCATTTGATGCAATGATGAAGGCTGCAATGAGAAATATTGAGCTTTTTGATTCAGGCAGACTTGATGAGATAAAAGAGCTTAAGCTTAAAGTGGAGGCATAATTTGATAGAAAATATAACGGATAAATATGTAGAATATCTTCTCGATAAAATAGAAGGTGATATACCGCAAAGTGTGTATAAACAGGCAAAAATATGCCTTCTCGATTATATTGGAGTAACATTTTCCGGTGCAAGCCGTATATCGGAAGAAATAAATAATTATATAAAATATATGGGCACAAGCGGCAATGCAGCTCTTATCGGAATGGATAGGAAATGCGGAATGCTTGAAGCAGCATTTGTAAACGGCTTTAATGCTCATGTCATGGAATTAGATGACGGACATCAATTTGGTATGATGCATCTTGCGGCACCTGTTATTTCTGCAGTGCTTGCAGCTGCAGATGCACAAAATGTATCGTTTGAAAGGTTACTGAAAAGTATAATTGCAGGTTACGAAGCTGCGGCAAGACTTGCTGTTTCAATTCAGCCGGAGCACAAAAAAAGAGGTTATCATACTGCCGGAACATGTGGTACGATAGGTGCTGCGGTAGGAGCTGCCTATGTAATGGGATTGGATAAAGAAGGTATAAAGGCAGCCATATCTGCAGCAGGTACGAGTGCAGCCGGTATTTTGGAGATACAGGAAGACGGTTCACTTTTAAAACCTTATAATACAGGAAATGCAGCAGTAAGTGGCGCAAATGCAGCT
>CALZHV010000216.1 GCA_945787485.1 uncultured Lachnospiraceae bacterium | reverse complement strand
TTTTTTGTTAAATCTATTTCCATTTTATTGTAAGCTTTTCTTCTGTTTGTTCCTCAAGATTAATAGAATTAAAAATTTCTATGTACTTTCGCTCCACCTGCTTCATGTCACCTTTGAAGAAATCAGGCGTTGCTGCAACAAATGGTTCTTCTTCAGATAACTTGATTGCCGTAAATTCATAAAATTCATAAAAAAGCATCGCATCATCTATCATCTTCACCATTGCTTCTTCATATTCTGTCAACGGCGAACCTAAGAAATGAGTATAAATTGTATTGGCTAAATTTTCCTCTATCTTATTATATTCGTCAAGATATTTTTTTATCGGTCTTGTTATATCCGATATGTATGCCTCCGTTGCATCGTGCAACAGACATGCCATTCTCACTCGCTGGGTTTCCTGTCTTGCACAAGCTTCATCATAACAATTTAAGCAATGTGCACCAACTGAATAAAACTCTGAATAATGGCCATTTGCCCTGCAAAGCATAGACAATGAATGAGCAATATCTTCTATCCTTAAATCTTCCGCCACAGGCTCTAAAGGTCTGAATTTCACACCTGTTCTTGTAATAATATAATCCGTCATTTCTCTCCTAATAATTAAGGTTGACATTAAACAGTCAACCTTTTTTCTCATAATTTAAAATATAATTTCTTTCTTACTTTTAAAAAGCTTAGTTGCTCCAACAATCAAAATTGTGCCTGTTGCAATGCCGACCACAATTGACACAATTCCAAGTGTAAGACTGGCTGCACCTACATTATTTAATCTGTTATATAACTTCTCCATGCTTCTTCTCCTTATAAATGTACTACTTACAAATACGCTTCATATAAATATATTTCTTATATATTGCATCTTCTAATGCACCTTATAAATATACTACTTTACACCATATTGCTCATAATAATTATCAATTGAAGCCTTCAGTGTATCATCAATTAAAACCTTTCCCTGAACTTCTTTATTGTATAAATGCTCAACCACATCAGCCATAGATACTATCGCACGTGCTTCAAAGCCATATTTTTCTTTTATTTCATCCAAGGCACTTACCTTACCGCCAAGTCCGACTTCCATACGATTTAAAGATACCATAAGACCTTTGATTGTAACGTCTGCCTGTGCTTTTATAATTGGGAATGTCTCTTCAATCGATTTACCTGAGGTTGTAACATCCTCTATCATTACTACTCTGTCACCGTCACACATCTTTGAACCAAGAAGAATACCTGTATCTCCATGATCCTTTACTTCTTTACGATTTGAGCAATAGCGGATTTCCTTTCCGTATAATTTGCTGTATGCAATAACTGTTGCAACAGAAAGCGGAATACCTTTATATGCAGGTCCAAACAAAACATCGAAATCGTCACCAAAATTCTCATGTATAGCCTTTGCATAGTACTCACCGAGTCTCATAAGCTGACTGCCTGTCACATATGCTCCCGCATTCATAAAAAAAGGTGATTTACGACCACTCTTAAGAGTAAAATCTCCAAATTTCAATACATTACTTTCAACCATAAATTCAATAAATTCCTGCTTGTATTGTTCCATTTATAAATCCCTCCGTAAACAATGCATTCTTATAATATAATAATGCAAACAATATAGTGCTAGTTTATCATAACGTCATTCTTTTTTCAATTATGGCAATTAAGAATTTACAAATGAATTTTTATTATGTTTTTTCCTGTTTATTTTATCAATCTTATATATTGTATTAGCTGTTTTTTTACCAACGGAAATAGCTATGGGAAGGCCTCCGGGTGCCTTAATCCACTGTGAAGAAACAAATAAATTATCGACTCCCTTTACCCTGCAACCGGACAACTGAGGCAATTTCCCTGACGGAAGTACAAAGCCCATCCATGTACCATTTTTTGAGCCTACATATCTTTTGTATGTCGCCGGTGTCCATATATCAATAATATCAAGATGGCCTTCAAGCTGCGGCAATTCCTCTTCAATCATTTCCTTTATTTCATATGCTAATCTGTTTTTCAGTTTCTTGTATCCTGCAGGATTTTTTTCTTTTAGCATAATAAATTTACGTGCTTCAGCCTTACTGCAATAAATCATTGCCTGTAATACATTATGACCTTCCGGAGAAAATTGTGGGCATCTGCCATATTCAGTGATAATAATCTGACGATTCAGATATTTTTTATTTTCATTAATTTCACTTTTATGAACAGCTTCCGTAAATTTACTTATTATATATGTGTCCTCAAACGGCAAATCAACGCTGTCGCAGGAGAACGCAAGCTGAAAGCTTGAAAACACAGCTTCATTTTCTTTTTTACTTAATTTAAACAGCTTATCAGGCAGTTTTCTTTTTAATAATTCCTCATAAAGAATATTTATGTCTACGGAAGAAATTATATAATCAGCTGTCTCAAAAGTATTGTCATCAAACAACACTCCAACAGCTTTATGATTATTTATAAGGATTTGTTTTGCTTCTTTTCCATACATTAATTCCCCGCCCAGATTTTGAAATCTGTTTGACATTCTTACAGCCATTTCCATCGAGCCACCGTTTGGTATACCTGCATTATCTCCGCAAAAAGCCGCCACCGTAACCATAAAAAAAAGGCATGTAAAATCAGCGGTCATCATCATATCTGAAATAAAGTGTTTCATAACCGGTGATTTAAATCGTTTCGCAAGTCCTTTTATATCAAGTCTGTAATATTCCGCAAGTGCCGGAATATTCTTAATCACTTCTATAAAGCTGTTTGCTTCATTGTGATTATACCCTTTTACATGCTGGAAGCCTTGAATTAATTCAATTGCATCAAATAATTTTACAATCTCCTCCTCATCTTCCGGAAATTGATTTATCAAATTTTTTCTTGTCTTATCCAAATCTCTGTACAAGGATGCTTTTTTTCCGGCTACGCTTACCGTGTATAAGCATTCCGGCTGATAAATCATCGTATCTGTTTCTATTACACCCAGCAATTTCATATCATTAAATGCTTTTGCATTTGGATTTGTTCCCACAAGCCAATGCAGGCAGTTATCAATGTAATATCCGTTTCTTTTCCATCCGGTCAGATTACCGCCGGCAACCGAATGTTTTTCGCATATCTTAACGTCAAAGCCCTTTAGCAGGCAAAAAATACCTGCCGACAAGCCTGAAACACCACCACCAACAACTAAAACTGAAGCCATACTATATTCTCCTAACAAATATGATTCTTAGAGCATTAATCTTTTCTAAGAAATATAATTATCAGTCATAGTATGGCTTTGATATACATTTATTTATTCAATTATATTCTATAATTTAAGCATTTTATCAAGCAGCTTATCAGCCACAGCTTCCTTGCTCATCATCGGAAGTTCAGTAATATCATCCCTTGTGATAAGTGTGATGACATTAGTATCCACTCCAAAGCCTGCACCTTCAACTTTGACATTATTTGCAGCTATCATATCAACATTTTTATTAACAAGCTTTTTCTTTGAATTTTCCAGCATATTTTCTGTTTCCATGGAAAAACCGCAAATTACCTGGTTTTCAGGCTTATGTTCTCCAAGGTATTTTAATATATCCTGTGTTTTTTCAAGAGCTATATTCATTCCTTCTTCGCTCTTTTTTATCTTCTCATCCGAAACATTACCGGGTGTGTAATCAGCAAC
>CALZHV010000215.1 GCA_945787485.1 uncultured Lachnospiraceae bacterium | reverse complement strand
GTAATATCAGGATGGATTGCTCCTGTATTTCAACCACTTGGATTGGGTGACTGGAGAATTTGTACATCATTAATAAGCGGATTTATGGCAAAAGAGAGTGTTGTGTCAGTTCTCGATGTCTTATTTGCGGCAGAGGGAGGTGTTCAGGCTGTTTTAGGTCCGGTTGCGGCAGGTGCGCTATTGATTTTCAGCCTGCTATATACACCGTGTATCGCTGCTATTGCTGCAATAAAACGAGAGCTTGGAACAAAATGGGCACTTTTTGTTGTTTTATGGCAGTGTGTATTTGCATGGGTAATTGCATTTGTTTTTGTATCTATATGCAACATGATATTTTAGTGTAAATTATAAAATGATAATTATATAACATAATGACAAAAAAATAATAATTTATTTCTTAAATAAAAATAGATGAGCATTCAGGAGAAAAATATGCTGAATTTCTGGGACTATCTTTTGATTTTGATTTTAATATTAATATTGTTTTTTGCGATTAGAAGCTTGATAATAAAAAGAATGCATGGAAAAGGATGCTGTGGATGCAATCAAAATTGCTCCGTTACAGTAAAAAAATGTGCTAAGAATAGAAAGAGGTGACAAAACTATGTATGAAGAAATAAAAGAACAGGCAAAAGCAGCGGCTTATGAAATATGTGAGCTGTCACATATCGAGGAGGGACATATACTTGTCGTGGGGTGTTCGACAAGTGAAGTGTGTGGTGACAAAATTGGGACAAATTCTAATTTAGATGTTGCAAAGGCTTTGTTTGAAGGTATTTATGAGGTTGCAAAGGAAAAGAAAATATTTTTGGCTGCACAATGCTGTGAGCATTTAAACAGGGCAATTATTATTGAAAAGGATGCTGTTCCGTTTTCGGAAATTGTAAATGTTGTTCCTCAACCAAAAGCCGGAGGCTCATTTGCAACGACTGCATACAGCGTTTTCGAAAATCCTGTAGCGGTAGAAGAAATAAAGGCAGATGCAGGTATAGATATTGGCGGAACATTAATTGGCATGCATATTAAAAAGGTTGCCGTTCCTGTAAGACTGGAAAACTGCAAAATAGGTCATGCTTATGTATCGGCAGCGAGAAGCAGAGCAAAGTTTATCGGTGGACAAAGAGCCTGCTATGACGACAGGTTGATGTAAAGTTGTGAAGTAAAATAAAGATGAAAATATAACATAAATATAAATCAATTAATTTGAAATTACAAAAATATAGATGTGAAATAAAAGATAAAAATTTAATAATTAAAACACATTTAAGAATATGAGGTAAAAATGTATAGATATTGTACAAAATGTCAAAAGAATATTGACTTTGATATAAAGTCAATGGCTCAATTAGATGAGCTTGTTTGCCCTGAATGTGGAAGTAAAATTGATAAAAACAGCAGACAACCGAGAAATGTTTTGCAGGAAGAAAAAATGGAGGTTGCCATAGGAAGAGGAATAAACGGATTGATGTGGCTGGGTTTTGTGATTTATATTCTTGTTGCTACTGTTGGAATAATTGCTTTTTGTTTTAGATTTGATATATTCCTTTATATAATAACAGCGATAGGCATGGTTACATTCCTTGCAAAGTACGGCAGAGGTACTGCGTTTATTGACAGCGGAATTTTATGGGTTGTTTTAGGGGCGGTTTTTGGATTTTTGCTATTTAGAAATGTACCTGGAATATGTTTTGGAATAAATGCAGGTATTATAATAAGGCAGGTTATAAAATATCTCATAATGGATCTTTTGTTCAGAGTGTTAAGAAGATTAAGTAGATAGCTATCAATTACTTTAACTATAAGGAGAAAAAAATGCTTAATAAAATGATGAAAAGTGTTATAGATCAGGACAGGGCTTCTATCGTGATCTGTGATTTGAAACATACAATTGTTTATATGAATCCGGCAGCTATATCCAATTATGAAAAACGTGGCGGTTTATCTTTGATTGGTAAAAATCTTTTGGATTGTCATAATTCTGATTCGTCGGAAATGATAATAAAGATTGTGGAATGGTTTAAAGAAGATATAAAGAATAATATGATATATACATATCATAACGAAAAAGACAACAAAGATGTATACATGGTTGCTTTAAGGGACGATGATGGTACACTTATCGGTTATTATGAAAAACATGAGTACAGAAATGCAGAAACTGCAGCATTTTATGACTTTACAAAGTCATTATAATACAAAATGAATTTAAACGTGTATAAAGGACGTATTACAGGTGCCTTCGTATTTTAATTCATATAATTCTGTATGTATATTATTTAGGAGGAAAAAATGGAAACATGGTATTATGATGTGATTTCAATTGATGGAGATTATGCATATTTAAAAAGAACAGATATCGAAAGTGATGACATCAAGCTTGTTGCAAGAGCTTTACTCCCTGCTGAAATTTCTGTTGGAACAAAAATAAAATATGAATTCTTTCAGTATGAAATAATATAACTTCAAATTCAATAATTGATTAGAAGAGGTAAATAAAATGATTGTTTATTTTTCGGCAACCGGAAATTGCAAATATATAGCAACAAAAATAGCAGAAGAATTAAATGATGAAGCTGTTTTTATTTGTGATTTTACAAATGAACAAAAAAATAGAATTAATCAAAAACAGGAATATATAGGTATAGTTACGCCTACATATGTTTATGGTTTGCCGAATATTATTGCTGATTTTATTAGTAATACAAAAATCAATGCAGATGCTTACAAATTTATTATAGCGGCATATGGAACTTCACCGGGGCTTACATGGTATTATGCTGACAAATTTTTAAAAAAATCTTCCAATGCTGTGTTTGACGCAAAGTTTTCAATATTTACAAACGATAATTACACACCTTGGTTTGATGTTTCGGATAAAGAGAAAGTTGAAAAGAACAATCAAAGAACAGAGCAGGAATTAGCTGTTATATTAAGTAAAATTAAAAATAGAGACACCGGTAATTTTATGAAAAAAAAGTTTCCAAGGATAGGAGCTCCGATTTGTAGAATAGCTTACAATTTTATTTGTAAAACAAAGCACCTAAGTGCTGATGAGAAATGTATAGGGTGTGGAATTTGCAAAAATAAGTGTCCTGTTCATGCAATAGAACTAAATGATGGAAAACCGGTGTGGATTAAAGATAAGTGTGAAATGTGTTTAGGATGTCTTCATAGATGTCCGCAATTTTCCATACAATTTGGAAATGGCAATGCAACAAGGAAGCATGGGCAGTATCAAAATTCAAATGTGAAAATATAAAATGTGATGGGAGATTATAAGTGGAAGATAATAAAATAGAAGATAATAAAATAGAAGATAATAACTCTGTTTCAGAACAATCTGATGAGGAATACATTGTGTTTAATATAAAAAAAAATGATGGCACAGTTGCTGAAATGGCTGTTATAGATGAGTTTAATTTTGAACATAAGAATTATGTTGTAAGTGCATTGATTGAAAATGATGTAATAAATGAAGAAGGTTACTATATATACAGACTTAAATTAAAGGAAGAAGGCTTTGATGTCGAAAGGATTCAAGACCCTAAAGAATATGAAAGAATTGCGAATGCATATCTGGAAGCATAATGCAAAAAAATGTTTTGATATTTTCAAAAAAAGAGGTTGACATACCAAATTAATGGTGGTATATTTAACA
>CALZHV010000214.1 GCA_945787485.1 uncultured Lachnospiraceae bacterium | reverse complement strand
TACACCATCAACATCGTCTGTATATTCTTCATCTTCTTCCATCACTGCTTCTGATATATTGTGAGTTACTTTCATTCCCTCTTCAATTCTAGGATCAGGATATGCTATGTAATCATCTTCGCTAAGTCCTGAAACAATGTTGTATGTCATAAGATTTTCATCATACTCTCCAAGCTCAACAACTCTTTTTTCAATTTCATCTTTTTCGTTGGCAGCCCACACATATGACGCATCTTCTTCATGAATAATGTAATAATCATTGAGCCAGATTCCTTCTTTTTGAGTTGTCTGACCATAATCATACTCTATATAAACATGCTGTCCCATAATCAATCCGTTCACATCATCTACATCAACATAAAACGGATATTTCGAAGCAGTTTCTGAACCACCGTAATAATTATCATCATTTGTCACCGTATGTTCAGTATCGACAGAAGAAACCTGTCCTGTCCATGTGCAAGACTCATCTAATCTTGACTTTATGATAACTCTGTCGCCTTCGCATATAGTTCTTATCGTAGCTTCGTTTGCTGTTGCCTTAATTCTGTCCCTTTGCCATTATGGAAATATAATGATTTTCATTATTTTCAGAATAATAATCATAATTGTTGGAATAATCGTCTCCCGACTGAGTCTGATTATTTATTTTTGTAATTGTTCCATCAATAGGCGAATAAACAACGGAATTTTCTGTTGCAGTCTTCTGTCTGTCTATCTCAAGCTGTTTTTCCTGTGCATCATAATTGCTCTGGTTTATCTGAGCCTGTAAATTCTGAATTTGGGCAGTATACTGTAATTTGTCATCCGGTCCGGCCTGTTCTCTTTCAGCGACAAGCTGGGCAATCTGTTCATTCATAGTTGAAATGCCATTGTATATGCTCTGCAATTCAAGCTCCATTTGTCTTAGCTTGAGAGTCATCTCATCCGTATCATAGGAAAAAAGCTTGTCTCCGGCTTTTACAATATCTCCCTCTTCAACAAACAACTCTTTAACAGTTTTATCCGAATCCTTATCTACCCCTTTAATTTCCTGTGATTCAACCGTTCCCATATATCTTTGGGCACTTGTATATCCGTATCCGGTGATATTTGCTACCGATTCAACATAAATAACACTTTTTGACTTTGATTTACTTTTGTTTTTTGTTACAACAAAAATCGCGCCACCAGCCACTAAAGCAATGACTAAAATACCTATTATTATCGGTATTACCATTTTCCTTTTCTTTTTCATTTTCATCTTTCCTTTCTGATGTATTCCATCCATTGTTTTATTGACTTTTCATAACCATTGTCTCCAGGAATGTAATACTTTTCCCCTTCTAATCCGTCAGGAAGGTACTGTTGCTTTACATAATGATTTGGGTAATCATGTGCATACTTATAACCCACACTGCCTAATTCCTTTGCACCTGCATAATGTGCATCACGCAAATGATAAGGTACCTGTGTATTGCCATGCTCCTTTACAGCCTCCATTGCTCCAAATATAGCATTGACCACAGAATTACTCTTTGGTGCACATGCAACATAAGTAGCTGCCTGTGCAAGAATTATCTGTGCTTCCGGCATACCTACTCTTTCAACTGCCTGAGCGCACGATGTTGCTACCACAATCGCCTGAGGATCTGCATTTCCTACATCCTCAGATGCACAAATCATTATTCTTCTTGCTATAAAAGTTACGCTCTCCCCTGCGTATAACATTTTAGCAAGATAATATACCGCAGCATCAGGGTCTGAACCTCTCATGCTTTTTATAAAAGCGGAGATAACATTGTAATGACTGTCTCCGTTCTTATCATACTTAATAAATCTCCTTTGAATACAGTCTTGTGCAACTTCTATATCCAACTCGATTTTACCTGTTTCTTCATTTCGTTGTGTTGATAATATAGCCAGTTCCACAGCATTTAATGCATGTCTGGCATCACCACCCGACATATCCGCAAGAAAATGTATTGCTTCATCTGTAATAACTGCATCAAAAGCACCCATACCCTTTTCTTTGTCATAAACAGCTCTTTTTATCAGTTCTTCAATATTTTCAGTAGATAACGGTTTGAGCTGAAAAATTGTCGACCTTGATATTAAAGCACCGTTTACTTCAAAATATGGGTTTTCCGTTGTTGCTCCAATCATAGTTATCGTTCCATCTTCAACAAAAGGAAGCAGATAATCCTGTTGAGCTTTGTTAAATCTGTGAATCTCATCAATAAACAAAATTGTTTTCTGATTGTACATTCCCAAATTATTTTTTGCTTCTTTTACAACCTCTTCAATATCCTTTTTACCTGAGGTTGTTGCGTTTAATTCTTTAAATTGAGCACTTGTAGTGTTGGCAATTACTTTTGCCAAAGTGGTCTTTCCTGTTCCCGGAGGACCATATAAAATAATCGAGCCAAGCTTGTCAGCTTTTATAGCTCGATATAATAGTTTGTCCTTGCCCAATATATGTTCCTGACCAACAACCTCTTCTATGGTTGTTGGTCTAAGTCTTTTCGCAAGAGGAGATTCACCTTTCATATTCTCCTCTCTCATATATTCAAATAAGTCCATATAAAATTCCATCCTTTTGTTGAAGAAGCTTAGATAAGTCCTAACTTTCTTACAACACTATCAAATTGAAGAATATCAATTGGTTTACATAAATACTCTTCATAATCATCACTTGCGTAGCTTGAATCAAAGCCTTCATCAAGTGCACTAATCATAATAACCTTACATCTTGAATCTCTTGGAAGTCCAAGCTTTCTTTCTGCATCTCTTATTGACGCAAGTGCCTTGTAGCCATCAATCTTTGGCATCATTATATCCATACATATAAGGTCAAATTTTGCATCCTCATTTATAGCCTTCACAAATTCATCTACTGCAGCAATTCCATCTCTTGTCACTACAACTTCTCCATATTTTGAAAGAAGCTTCTCCATGAACTTTCCGCTAGCTATATCGTCCTCTGCTACTAATACTTTCATTAAAATATACCTCCCGCATTTACACCTTTAATAATTCAAACCATTTTTCAAGATTTGCCATATATTCCTGTTTGAAGGATTTTGAATGATACTCAATTCTTCTGACAAGTATATGACTCATCGTTATACCCGTAACATTATTTGCAAGCTCACTTGCAGATATATTACCCTTTATTTCATTATTATCAATAGCATTCTGGAACAAATCCTCAATGAATTTTATACGCTCAGTTATACAGCTACTGATTCTCTCACGTGTATCAATATTATGTAACAGCTCTTCATATTGTAACATAAATGTAGCAATAGCATAATAATTATCATAATATTCCGCATATGTCTCTAAATAATACCTTAGCTTATCAATATAACCTCCCTCTTTTGATAAGCTTGACTTTCTGACCATATTATCATATTTAAAATAAAACTCAACAACCTCTACCAAAACCTCATCAATACTTCCAAAATATTTATAAATCAGAGCCTCTGACATATTCTCTTTGGCAGCAAGATTTTTGGTTGTCAATGCGGAAATACCCGAATCACTTATTATTTCTATCGCTGAAGCTATAATTCGATCTTTTCTAGAAATATAATTTTCAGCCACAACCAATCACCTCATAAAAAAAACACAAAATACAGTATATATTTTAGGACATTAACCATACTTTGTCAATCAGAACCACCGGCTTAGCCGGTGGTTTGTTCAAGCCCTATAAGGGCTTATT
>CALZHV010000213.1 GCA_945787485.1 uncultured Lachnospiraceae bacterium | reverse complement strand
TACAGCTCCCACCGTTTTCTTTTCCTGTCTTCTGACACGCTCCATATCCTGCTCAAGGACAAGCTTTGCATTGTCCATTGCAAGCTTGAGCAATTTTTTCTTATCGCCTTTTTGAGGTATTACAATCCTAACCTGACTACCTCGCCGCTCCGATAAATAGCTTTCTAATACATCAATATCATCAATAGCATTTTGTACTATAATTTCCTTTGGTAAATAAGGGGTGCCTGTATAATATTGCTTGATAAAAGATGTCAATATATCCTTCTCTGCATCTCTTTCATCTGCATTCATATGATGATGTTCTCTTCCAATAAGCTTTCCGTCACGAACAAAGAAAACAGAAACGACAACATCAGTTTCATTGGCTGCATATGCAATAACATCCCTATCTTCGCCATTTGTATTATTTACATGTTGCTTGTCCGTTATATGATTTACACTCTCAATCAAATCACGCATTTCCGCAGCCTTTTCAAATTCAAGCTCCTGAGCATAACGAGTCATATCTTCTTTTAGCTTTTCAACAACAGACTTGTAATTTCCATTGAGAAACTCGATTGCGCTTTCCACATTACGCATGTAATCCTCTTTAGAAATCATATCGTTGCATGGTGCATCACATTGACCTATCTGATGATAAAGACAAGGCCTTTCCTTGTTCATCTTTTCAGGCAAAGACCGATTGCAAGTTCTTAAATGATATATCTTATTGAGCAAGTCAATAGTTTCCTTTATGGCTTTTGCATTCGTGTATGGGCCATAATATTTCGATTTGTTACGTTTCATGTTATGGCTATATATAAGTCTTGGATATGCCTCCTCCAATGTTACTCTTATATAAGGATAACCTTTATCATCAGTAAGCATCGTGTTATATTTAGGGCGATACTCTTTAATGAGATTACATTCTAAAACAAGTGCTTCCATATCAGACTGAGTAACTATATATTCAAAATACGCAATCTGCTCCACCATCTTTACAATCTTGGGTGAATTATTATGTCCATGTCCTGTTCTGAAATACTGTCTCACCCGATTGTGCAGATTGATTGCTTTTCCGACGTACAAAATATCATCATTCGCACTATGCATAATATATATACCCGGACTATTGGGGAGTTTCTTTAATTCATTTTCAATATCAAATATTTTTTCTGTGCTCATAAACCAAACTGCCACCTTCTGAATAAAACCTGTAATTATATTATCTTTGAACATAACACTCATATAAATACCATATGACAATATATTACTAAAAAACAGGAGTAAAATCACTAACTAATTATTTCTAAATCAAATTATTCTAAATCAAATTATTTCAATCATAAAACGACAAAAAAGAAAGGAGGCATCGGGACGATACCTCCAATTATGATAAAGGTTTTTTTGTGTCTTATAATAAATCTGCTCTGAGCTTTTTGATAACCTGAAGAGTCTTATTTCTAAGCTCCTCTGCTTCATAAAGCTGCATCATAGTATTTCTGTCAATCTTTGCTTCAACAACTGCATCAAGCCAATCATTAACATATGTCTTAACATACTTAACATTTTCTTCTGACTTGTCCTTGAGAGCAACGATAATATTGCTAAGATTCTCAATTACAGTTGGAGTAATTGGAGCATTGTTGTTTGCCTGTGGCTGTGAACCTTCATCTGAAAGTTCAATAACCTTACCTGTCTTTGTAATAATTACCTTCTTATTAGGTGCACTTTCATTCTTTGCTGAACCGCTACCCTTTCTGTCAAGAAGCTTCTCAACTACTTTTATAAGGCATACAACGCTGTATGTGCTCTCTTCAGGAGTAGGAGCATCGTTGCCCTTATCTTCATACTGATGCCATAACCACTCTGACTTGTAAAGCATTTCTTCAATCTTGGTATCTGAAAGAAGTTTCTTCAAATCAGAATCAATTGCAGGAGTTGAATTCTTTCCGAAAAGCTTTCCGCCCGATTGCTGTGGCTCTGCCTTTTTGTATTTAGCAGGTACATTAATCTCGTTGAATGTCTTAATAAGATACTTCTCTGCCTTTTTAGGATCATAGCTGTTATTGATAATATTTACTCGTCCACTATTAAGTCCATTAACAATCATATCCTCAGCAGCCATAAATACGATAGCCTTCTGTCTGTCATCTATCATCTGCTTAATTTCATAATTTGTCTTTGACTTCTCGAGAATTGAATTCTTTCTAACCTTAAATGCCTTAATTTTCTCCTTAACACTAAAGAAAAGCTTAAGCAATGTTGGGTTAGCATTTACATAATTACCAATCCATGAAAGTTCAACATACTGATGCTCAATCTTATTGGAAATTTCATATACGTTGTAACCATCAAATATAACATTGAGTGTTGTGTAAAGTAAATCAAGAATTTCATACTTTTCTTCCCATGAGCGAGTTGACATATCCTGATTTACAATATCTCTGATTCCACATTCATAGAATACAAGATTGTATTCATAAAGTCCTTCGAATACGTTTGTCTTATCCTTAAGAGATGCACCTGCTCCAAGAATCTGAAGACTCTTCTTCATCTCAGGCTCATTCTCAAGATACTGATATACCTTCTTTACAAAAGATGAAACCTCAGCAATAAGTGTATCTATTCTCTTGTTGTAAATTTCCTGCTTAGAAATAGCATTTACCACGCTTCTGCTAAGTACACTTGTATTCTCTGAAGAATTACAATTGCGAATAAGCTCCTTAAAGCTTTCATAAACTGACAAGTTGTCAATTGGAATATATTCTGCATTGAGCCCGTAAAACTCAAAAGCCTTGTTGAAATCTTTTCTGTTTATGTAAGCATTAAATAATCCGATAGAGAACTGAATTTTGTAATCATTTCCAACATGAGGATCTTCTACAACATAATCAAACAACACTTCAAGATTGTTCATATATGCATCTGAGCTTATATCATCCATAGGGATGCCCATTTCCATAACAACATTGATAAGGTCAAGATATCCCATAACAGCCTTATCAAAATTCTTAGGTCTGTCGTCATCTTCAAGAATCTGATAGCTCACATTGATAAGCAATGGTGCGATTCTCTCTCCGATAAGTCTCATTGCATCTGAAAATCTCTCTCTCTGATATAAATAGATTAACCATATACTGTAACGATAAATACCTGATGTGCTGATTGGCGCATCTATATCAGTCGGATCAATATCCCCGTATACAAATCTGAATAACGGCTCAATCCATTCTTCAATCTCATATCTTCCCGTTGCCTTGATATTCTGGTCAACGAATTCACCCAATTCATATAATTTTGTACACTGTGCTTTTACATCATCATCAACCATCATTGTTGATAAATCAAAATTACTGTCTTTTAAATAATCGATAACCAAAGCATAAAATCCATCTTCAACCTGTTCATTGAGGAATCTAATAAGCAGACCTTTATTATTTGAAGCTGCTATTGATAATACATTGTTATCTGAACCTGTTGTAATATTTGCTGGTAATGCCATATTAAAATAACCTCCTTCTCAACAAAGTAATCTAATATTATTCTATACCATTAAATCGCAATATGTCAAACACAAATTTATAACTTTGTAATAACTGTCATTGTGTATAATGACTAGTCAATTTCCAACAATCACAAGTGATTTTTTTGTGCATTTTATACAACATCAAAGCCTGCCATTTTTAATATTACTCTTGCATTCGTTGTTGTGCAACGTCCGTTTTTA
>CALZHV010000212.1 GCA_945787485.1 uncultured Lachnospiraceae bacterium | reverse complement strand
TTTTTTTATCTTTTCTAAAATACTCATATTAATAAACGTGATTAAATCACATTCCCCTAAAAAAATTATCTGTCGCGATTAATTAACGATTCAATAATGTCTGATAATATTTCTTTTACCTGCTCATTCTTTACCTCTAATGAGTCAACTAATCTGCAGGATTCATCTGACATATCCTTAACAAACTTCTTTGCATTTTGCATTCCAAACATAGTAACATATGTTGTTTTTTCATTTTTTTCATCACTTAAAACAGGTTTCCCAATAACCTGTTCATCACCGGTCAAATCAAGAATGTCATCCTGAACCTGAAAAGCCATTCCCACCGAATAAGCGATTTTTTCTATTATTTCAACCTCAGAATCATCTGCTCCACCAAGAATTGCCCCTATCATCATAGAACATTCAATAAGCGCAGAAGTCTTGTTTGCATATATGTAATCAAGCTGATTTTTATCGAGTGGCTTTGCACTCATTATTACATCAAGTGTCTGTCCGCCTATCATTCCATAAATGCCGGGTTTTGTCGTAAGAAGAACAAATGCTCTCTCTATTCTTTCATTACACTTACATATGCTAAATGCCTTTGCAGCAGTTTCATATGCATAATTGAGTAATCCGTCACCTGCCAATATGGCAATATCCTCGCCAAAAGCAACATGAACCGTAGGTTTGCCTCTTCTAAGCTTGTCATTATCAAGTGCAGGCAAATCATCATGTATAAGTGAATATGTATGAATCATTTCAATTGCCGACATAAAACATTCTAATGCCTTAATCATATCGTCATCGTTTTCGTCAGCATATAAATCAAAACAAATATTCATAAGCGCTGGTCTAAGTCTTTTCCCACCGGCCTTAAAAGCATAATTCATAGCTTCGATAACCTTGACCGGATAACCCTCACAGGCCGGCAAATACTTTTCAATAATTGCTTCTATTTCTTTTGCATCATATTTCATTTAATATCTGTATCTCCTTTTCAACACCTTCAAGATTTTCTTTGCACATAGCAACAAGCTTGACGCCTTCGGAATATAATTCCAAAGACTCTTTTAAGCCAACCTGACCATTTTCAAGTGCCTGATTTATTTCAGATAATCTTTTGAATGCCTCTTCTATATTAAAATTGTTATTTTCTTCGTTATTATCTTTCTTTGCCATCTTTACAAATTACCTCTTTTATATCTGCAGTTATCTCGCCGTCATTTACTGTTATATTTAAGACATCACCCGCTTTTAATGAAGACGCTGACGTAACAGGATTGCCACAGCTTTCAATATAACCAAAACCATTTACTAATTTTGCCGTAGGTGATAAGCCGTCAAGCTTGCTTACAAGCACTTCCAGTCTGTGTCTTCTGTCATCATATTTTCTTTCCATGGCACGCTTCATACTGTCATACAAATCTGCTAAATATTGATTTTGCTGGTCAAGCTTTGCCTTTGGACTCAATCTTTGAAGCTTTGCCTCAAACAAATCTATGTTGCTGTGATATCTGCTTATTATATTATCCATTCTAACCATAAGAGCGTTTTCCATCCTGTTAAGCTCTTTTACACTGGTCATTACATCCGGTATTGCCATCTCGCATGCTGCAGATGGAGTTGGTGCTCTCAAATCGGCCGCATAATCAGCAAGAGTATTGTCTATCTCATGGCCTGTTCCCGAAATAATAGGTGTATTTGCCTCATAAACTGCTCTTACAACCTTTTCTTCATTAAACGCCCACAAATCCTCAATAGAACCACCACCTCTTCCTATTATGATGGTATCCATACCCATTTTGTCTAACACTTTAATACCTTTTACAATGGTATCTGCAGCACCTTCACCCTGAACCTTTGCAGGATAAAGTACAAGCTGAACATACGGATTGCGTCGCTTGGCAATATTCATAATATCTCTTATTGCAGCACCGGTCTGCGCAGTAACAATACCGACTTTTTTAGGGAAAGCAGGTATAGGCTTTTTATGCTCAAAATCAAACAGACCTTCTTCGTTTAACTTATATTTTAACCTCTCAAGCTCTTCAAAAAGTCTTCCGGCACCATCAAGTTTTATCTGCTTTGCATACAGCTGATATCTTCCATCACGTTCATATACTCCGATGCTTCCGGCAATTATTACACATTGTCCGTCTGCAAGGCGAAAATCAAGTCCTGCTGTGTCACCCTTAAACATAACTGCAGGGAGCATACCCGTTTCATCCTTTAATGAAAAATAAATATGTCCCAAGCTATGATATTTGCAATTTGACACCTCACCTTTAATAACCAAATTTTTCAGAAGGTAATCCTGTGATATTATATTCTTTATATAGTTGTTAACCTGTCCTACGGAATATATTCTCATACTGTCTATTCTTTAATCTGTGCCAAAACACCGTTTACAAAGTTTTTTGTGTCTTCATTACAATAAAGCTTTGTAAGCTCAATTGCTTCATTTATTGCAACCTTATAAGGAATATCTTCATCATATTTCATCTCGTAAATGGCAAGTCTCATTATTGCCAGCTCAGCCTTGCCTATTCTTCCGATATTCCAGCCGTTTGAATTGGCAGCTATAATTTCATCTATTTCTTCCTGTTTCCCAATAATCGCTTTTGTCTTGTCTATAATATAAGTCTTTTCTTCGTCAGTTATCTTTTCTATGTCCTCAATAGAAAACTCAATCTGTTCATCCATCTCTTCCAAAGAATTAAACTCTACTTTAAACAAAATACGAAATATATTTTCTCTAAGACTTCTTCTTGTCATCTCTAGTTTTTCTCCAACTTAATTCCTGTTACTATAACATTTACAACTGCTACCTTAAGCCCTGTCATATTTTCAATCGACTGCTTAACCTTAACCTGTACTTCTTCTGAAACCTTCTTAATGCTGTTGCCGTATTCCAATTCAAGATTGATATCTACGTAAACAAGTGAATCTACAATCTCAATAGTAACTCCGTTTGCAAGATTCTTCTTGCCAAGCTTGGCAATAAGCTCCTTTGAAATGTTTCCTGCAAGCTTTGACACACCTGTAACTTCTGTAGCTGCTATGCCGGCGATTGTTGCAACCACGTCATCAGCAATACTGATTTTACCTATATTCTCAACATTATTATCTGTCTTTTTCATATCAGTTACCTCCTCGGATAATAAATAATCATACATAGATAATTATACCCAATATAATATGATAATGCAACAAAATATATACACCGGCACATTAGCCAAACAGTCCATTCTCTTTTATTTTGCATATGTCGTGATTACTATTTTATCTATTGTACAGCCTGTTTTCCTAATTATTATATCCTCTATTTTAGCTTTTTCCTCGTCACTTAATGAGTCCTTTTCTATCACAACATCAACCGTCTGGTCACCGATGGACACAATAGGATTTACAAAGCCTTTTGCAACTAATAATGTTTCTGCCTCCGCTTCTTTTTCCATGTCTTCAGTAAGCTTTAAATAAGCGTCCTTAGCCTCATTTATTGCTTCATTGTCCATGTCATCACTATTTATTATATCAAGATAATATTCCTTTGATTTTGAACGTATCTGTTCTCTGTTTAGTTTAATGTCTGCAACATTGTTTGTCACAGCAGTGGCATTTGTAAGTACAGCCTCTCCAATATTATTTTCACTTGAGTTTAAAGTTATATCTGTGTCATCAGTGTCAGTATCATCTTCGCTTAATAATTCATCATCTACATATTCACCT
>CALZHV010000211.1 GCA_945787485.1 uncultured Lachnospiraceae bacterium | reverse complement strand
ACAGGAAAGCAGTTATAAATAAAATATGATTTTTTTAAAAGCTATTGCATTTTCGGCAATAGCTTTTTTAATGTCATGAAATAGCAGACAATAAGGACAAAGTAGCTTATAAACATGGACATTATATAAACTTCAATACCATAATAAGGTATTAATAAAAAAATAAAAATAATTCTTATTGATATGCTGATTATATTAAAAGTAAGATTGTTAAGGGTTTTGTCTAATCCGTTCGTTATTGAAGATAAAGTGCTTGAAAGATAAATAAATGGACATAAAAGGCACATTTTTCTCAAAATATTTCCGGCATCTAGATTGTCAAATATTAATATGCAAAGCTGTTTGCCGAGAAGAAAATACAATATTGCTGAAAAGATGCCGAGACTGATGCTGAACATTGAACTTTTAATTATAGTGTCCCGGATATTTGAAGTATTGTTTTTGGCCCTGTCGCCTGATATTGATGGTAGTAACATAGTGGACATAGATGCCGTAATTGTTGAAGGAAACAGAATAAAGGGCAATACAATACCTGTGATAATACCATATAAAGATAAAGCATATTCGCTGCTGCCATAATACATATAAAATTTTGCGGGCAGAAGAATAGCTTCAAAGCTTGAAAATAAAGTGAATATAGTTGAGTTGGTTGTCAGATAAAAAACATCTGTAACAAGTGATTTACATTCAGCGTCTTTATTATAATTAACTGTTTTAACATGGGAAACAGACTTGATTTTTTTTATGTTTGATAAATATAAAATAATAGAAACAAAGCCTGATATTATTTCTCCTACGATTGTTGAATATACAGCCAGAATAGCATTTTTGTTACCCATGCTGTTGTATAATATAAAAATACTTATCAGTCTTGATACTTGTTCAATTAATAAAGTAGTTCCTTGTATGGCAGGCATTTCCGAAGCAATAAAAAATGCATTAATACATGACTTTATCACTACAAAAGGAAGCGCCAAAACTATCAAATTAATCATTTCAGAACAATTGCTGTTTTTCAGAATATATATACTAATAGGAGAAGAAAAACAATGTACAAATAGAATAATAAGCAGTGAAACTACCAAGCCATAGCATATACATTTTCTAAGTGTAAAACGGGCTTCTTTTATATTTCCGATACTTAAATTCCATGCAACATGTTTTGATATTGAAGACGATAATCCTGTTGAACATATCGATATGGCAAGAATGTACAATGGAAATATGAGTTGATATATACCTATTTCAGTAAAACCAATAGTGTTAGTCAGGTATATTTTATTTATAAATCCAAGCAATCTTGTGATTATGCCGGCTGCCGTTAATATTAACGTTCCTTTAATTATTGTTTGTCTAGACATTTTTGACCCTTGGTATATTTTTATTTAATTATATTTTTGCATTGAAAAATTAATACATCCATAATGAAATATCTTATAAAGAGGTGTTTATCTTGAACAACATAATATATCTAGACCATGCTGCTACGACAGCGACAAATCCGGAGGTTGTATTAGAAATGATGCCGTATTTTACGCAAATGTATGGTAATCCATCGAGCATTTACGGCTTCTCACAAAAACCAAAGGATGCAATAGAAAAAGCAAGAAATATCTTGGGAAAAACAATAAATGCAAAGCCTGAATGCATATACTTTACTGCCGGTGGCTCCGAGTCTGACAACTGGGCATTAAAGGGGATTGCTAAAATGTATTCGCATAAGGGAAGACATATTATTACATCGAAAATCGAACATCATGCAATATTAAATACGTGCAAATATTTAGAAAATAATGGTTTTAAAGTTTCTTATATTGATGTGGATGAAAACGGAATAATAAAAATGGATGAGTTAAAGAAAGCTATTAGAAGAGATACTATTTTAATATCCGTAATGTATGCAAATAATGAGATAGGAACAATACAACCTATATCTGAAATCGGACGCATAGCCAGAGAACATAATATTATATTCCATACTGATGCAGTTCAGGCATATGGACATTTAAAAATAGATGTGAAAAAAGAAAATATAGATATGTTATCGGTAAGCGGACATAAGTTTAACGGACCAAAGGGTATAGGCTTTTTGTATATTGATGACAGATTAAAAATCGGCAGCTTTATACACGGTGGAGCACAGGAAAGAAAGCTTCGTGCAGGAACGGAAAATGTACCCGGTATTGTTGGAATTGGAAAGGCAGCCGAAATAGCTGATAACAGTCTTTTGTTAAGAAGCGAAAAAGAGACAGCATTAAGAAATTACACTATAAACAGAATATTGAGGGAAATACCTTATTGCAGACTTAATGGTAGTTTGAAAGACCGGTTGCCTAATAATATGAATTTCAGCTTTCAGTTTGTTGACGGAAGTGCAATGATTGTAATGCTTGATATGTATGGTATATGTTGTTCGGGTGGTTCAGCATGTACTTCGGGAGATGTAAATGCATCACACGTGCTTATGGCTCTTGGAATGCCGGAGGATATTGCCAGGGGAACGATAAGGATGACAATTGGTCATGAAAATACGAAGAAACAGATGGATTTTGTAATTGAAAAAATGAAAAGTGTGGTAGCAAGACTACGCGACGAATCGCCCGTATACACAGATTATAAAAAAATAGCTATGGGAGTGGGCCGATAGCTATTTTTGTTTCAGTATAAAAAGATTTCCTATAATGTTAGTCAATAACATTATAGGTTTCTTTTTGGTGTTTAAAAGTACAATAATATTTAAAACCATTATCAAGCAAAAGATTTTTTGCTATATCAAAACCATATCCGACATGTGATGCATCATGCGCATCACTTCCTATAGTAATGATTTCTCCGCCTAAATGTTTATACATTTTTAATATATCTATGTGTGGATGAGCAAAATCAAGTCCGCGATACAAGCTTCCTGTGTTTATTTCAATGCCTTTCCCGTCATAAATAATTTGTTTGAATATTTCTTCGAATAAATTTTTATAATCTGAAATATTGAAGTTATTTGCCTTGTTTTTTCCGTATCTTAAAATGTAATCAAGATGTCCGTAAACATTATATCCTTTAAAATGCTTCACATTGTATAATATTGTTTCAAAATATCTATAATAAGCTTGTAGGTCGCTTTTTCCTTCAAAATATTCAGGATAATAAGGATCAAGACCATCAACAAGATGTGAGCTGGCAATGAAAAAATCAATTTCCTTGTGAACAGAGCAATAGTTATTAAGCTTTTCACATGTTTCTTCCATAACACCCAGCTCGACACCGATTCTAAGGTCAAAATCATCCATGTGCTTTGTACGGATATCAGACATGTAATTAAAATATTCATCAGTATCTAAATCAAATGTCATATCAGGATTATCAGGCAGAGGAGGAAAATCCATATCATAGTGGTCGGTGATACAAATAGATTTCAAACCTTTATTTTTGGCTGATGATATAATGTTTTCTATTTTTTCATCACAGTCGGATGAAAAGAACGAGTGTAAATGATAATCAGGAAACATATTTATAATCCTTTCAAGTTTATATACATAAATAAAATATTTAATATTTATGTAAGTATTTTATATCTTATTGCTTTTTATTTCAATGAATAAAAAAAGAGGAATAAAAAGGTAATTAAATACTTGAATTTTATCTTGAAAAAAGGTATGATGTCATTGTGAATAATCACAGGTGAATTACTGCGTGCCAAGCAGTATTTTATAAATCATTAT
>CALZHV010000210.1 GCA_945787485.1 uncultured Lachnospiraceae bacterium | reverse complement strand
GAGATTCAGATAGTTGTAAATGATAATTTTTACAGAATTTCTTCAATTATAAAAAGGAAAGAAGAAGGAGAAGACTATACAAGTGAGCATTTCCTGACTAAGGTTGAAAAAATTGAAATTAACAAGAATGAGACTTACGAAAAGTGTTTAGAAAGACTTGAGGCAAAGTCAAGGGCTGAATATAATCAGGATTATATAAGAGAACTTGAAAAGGTTGAAAAATTATCATGGGCTTTTGAGTTCCCAAGAGATAGCAGAAGAGTTGCATATAGATATATTCCTAAAGATGAAGAGAGATATCTTAACATATTGAAAAATACACTGCAGG
Source organism: uncultured Lachnospiraceae bacterium (assembly GCA_945787485.1). Lineage (GTDB taxonomy): Bacteria > Bacillota > Clostridia > Lachnospirales > Lachnospiraceae > Coprococcus_C. The sequence goes on along the minus strand of CALZHV010000210.1, from coordinate 3,407 downwards.
CATTAGATCCATTTATAACTAATGTTGAAAAGGTTAGCGAAGTAAAGGATACTTATATTATTCATTTAGGTAATGAAGTAATTATGATAAGGAACGGAACTATTGTTGATGATGATAAGCTTTCGAGTGGAACAAAGGAAGGAATCAGCCTTGCAAATATGTTTGCGGCATTAGTATGTGGTGGATATAAATTTTTTTATTGTGATGAAAAGTTTTCTTATATACATTCAGACATAGAAAAAGCATTTTTGTCACTTATGGTGCACAAGCTGGAGGGAGATAGTCAGTTATTCTTTACAACTCATAATACTGAGATTTTGGATATGGATTTTCCTAAGCATAGTTACAATTTCCTGAGAAAAGAGATGTATGGAGATGAATGCTGTATCACTATTGAAAATGCTGGTGATTATATAAAGAAAAATAGAGATTCAGTAAAAAATGCTTTTCAGAATGATCTTTTTTCTTCGGCTCCAATGTTGGAAAAAGTGTTTGCATTAGCGGACATTTGAAAGGAACATAATGATGAAAGAAATATATCAATATTTTGTAGAGGGCGACGATGAGAAACGATTAATAGAAGTGCTAAAAACAGATATGCAACTGATTCAGCCCGGAAAGATTCAGGTTGTTAATGTTGTTCAGGAAAAGTTAACTGATTTAAAGCTTAGAGTTTTAGCAGAAGGCACAATTCTGATTTTTGTTTTTGATACAGATACAGGCAATATAGATATCCTTAATGAAAATATAAGAAAGGCGAAGAAATCGTCGAGGGTTAAGGATGTATATTGCATAACACAGGTAAAGAATATATTTCATTAGGGAGAAAAACATAAAAAAGAAATTGGTTTCACATTCGTTTGACATAAATATGCTTTGGTGTAAGGAACCACAAAGACCATTTGAAAAGATCAAGAATAATTCAAATATTGTAAAAAATATTAAGTAGAGTACATAGTTGCGATGGATGAATTCTGGAGCAGGCATGATGTGTGAAGCATACTCATAAAAAAGTATTCGTTTATGAAGTATTATTAAGCGCTATCCAAGCTGCCTTAAGGAGAGCCTTGCCTGAACATCTCCTTAAGGTACACTCTTATATTATCCCACTTCTTTTGCACAACATCTTTTAATATAATCTTCCGGTTCCTCGCCTTCATTGTTTGCTGGAAGCTCCCTGCCAATCTGCTCAATTATATCCTCAATTTCCGACACATATTCCTTATACAGATTATAGGCAGCGCCGTAGAATGTATTGGAATAATAGTCAAGATCCTGTTCGATTTCACTTATGGATGAGTACAAATTCGTGATAGAGTATTCAATACTGTCAGTAAATAATGTCTCAAGTACCCTTGCCAGAAAATCTTCCTCAACCCTGTAATCGTGCTCCTCAATATCTACCTGTTCGATAAAATAGTCAATGTTATACATGGAATAGTAGTCCCTGTTGTAATTAAGTTCATTTTCAAACTTGGTCAGCAGATTCTTGTGGCATTTATTCACCTTGTCGCAAAGCATGTCATAATATTCTGAGGTATTGGTGAGTGAGCAGAGCGTTGCAAGTACATGGCGGTTTTTATCAAATACAGAAGCAATATGCTCGCTATACCTTTGGGCGGCTTCACTTGCAAGTGATTTTGAATCGCCGGTGGAAAAATATTTTTCGGCTTCGCCATAAGCTCTCCTGATAGCTTCATCCCTTGCCTGTTCGCATTCTGATTTTGATTTGTAGAACTTGCCGTCTACGTGTGAATCATATGGAACATGATGCCAGTTAATCAGCCTTTCTGACTTGAGTTTATTATGAAAGATGCTTGCAAGAAATGAATGAGTTTCGTGATAATCGTCATATCCATATGATGCAGCAGCATCTTTTGCCAATTCTATTGTGTCAGGATTTTCGTGCTCCGGAAGGTCGAATCCTATAACTGTAATACCTGCTCTTTTATACTGCTGCTCAGTATATGCATTGTCAATTACTGCATTGCTGATGCATATGTATTCTTTGCCGGATTCTCTTATTGGAACAGAAAAATGTTCCTTGCAAAGATATATCTTTTTATTGCCATGATTCAGTAATCCTGCGAGTTCTTCCTGATTCATTGCCACAAGATGTAGATTAGATAATATAGATGAATCTGAAGTAAACTCTGATACAATTCGCTTCTTTTCATCATATATGGCTTTCTCTTCTTCGGTCATATTAGCATATGGGTCGTAGTCAATCTTAAGAACTTCACAAAGCTTTTGGATGTTAAATGACCTGTCAAAGATAACCTTGTCGATAATTGAAGCTTCGGTTTCGTAGTAGTGCTCATTAAGCCATGCAATTAATGTTTCGTCAAGATACTGCTTCATAAGCTCCTCGGCTTTGAAATTATCACGAAGCTCTTGTAATGAATGAATTGTTTTACCGTTAAGTGTCAATACTGTGTTTTTGTTTGTCATACTAATCACTCCTTTAATATATAATAATTCATAGGTTAATGTTACGATTGCCTGGCCGGGCGTATCATGTACTCACATCTTACTATTTGAGGATGACATTATGTGTCGTTGAGAATTAATAAAATGAATCATAACGTCATATCAAATATTTTGAAGTTGGAGGGAGAAACATGCTTGATGAAATCATGGATATATCAAACCTTGAAGAGCTTATGCAATGTAACAGCTCATTAATTGAATTAATAGGAGATTGTCCTAATATAGAGCATAAAATATTTCCTGAACCTTTATTCTGGAAAACTATTAAGGAACAAGATGGATGGGAATGTCAGAAGAACATTATTTCAGGTAAAGTAAGAATAGTGTCGCCTGATGGCATCAGAAAAGGGCATGGAAGTGAAACTGCAATGATTGAGAAAATGGACAGACTGGTATCGGATTCATTTATGAAGCCGGGTGATATTATTGGAGTCTCAAGGAAAGGTATATATGAGCATTATGCAATATATATAGGAAATGGCAGGGTTATACATTACTGCGGTAGGGGTAATGATTTTGAAGGGACAGTTTCTATACATGAGGCTCCATTATCTGAGTTTATGAAAGAATCTGATTCATTTTTCGTTGTATGGTTTGATAAAGGAAGAAGGATTAAGCTGCAGAACCGGACGACATTTGTATTAGGTTCATGGGCTGATATATATGATAATACAAATGATGAGTATAAGTTGTTTTCGGCAGAAAAAACCATAGAAAGGGCAAAAAGCAGAATCGGAGAAACTTCATATAATATAGTTGCAAATAATTGTGAGCATTTTGCTATGTGGTGTAAAACAGGAGAATCAGTATCAACACAGGTTAATAAAATTTTTTAAAAAAAGTGTTGACAAGCATAAAACTTTTTGATAAGATAAGTTTTGCTGACGCACGAAAGACCAAAAACAAACGGGCAGTCA
>CALZHV010000209.1 GCA_945787485.1 uncultured Lachnospiraceae bacterium | reverse complement strand
ATATCTCTTTTCTGTTTATTTTCTGTTTATTTTCTATTTATTTTCTGTTTATTTTCTGTTAGTTTTATTTTTATTATATTATCGCTGATAATAATAATAATAATAATAATATATCATATGAAATGCACGTCACAAGACACACGATAAAAAGCACCTTGCATCAAATGATGCAAAGTGCTTGATTTTTGTTATGCGTTTGCTCCACAACACTTTTTATATTTCTTTCCACTACCACATGGACATGGCTCATTTCTGCCTACCTTTGGTGGCTTAATAACTGTCTGTGAAGACTTCTGGGTTTTGTATAACTCTTTTCTCTTCTCAGGTGTAAAGATTGCATCCCATTGTGGCAACTCATAAAGCCACTGTGCATTACAGCCTACCATATTCATATAAAGCTTCTCTGCATCAAAACCAAGTGATACCTTTGTATCCTCTGTAATATCATCTATATTGTTAGGTACAACAAGACTTTCCTCTATACCATCAAGGAAACCTACCATATATTCAATTGACATATCATACTTTTCAGCAAGTTCCTTAACTGTACCCATGACAACATCGCCCGGTCTTTCAAGCAACTGCTCATATATAGCCTTTTCTTTTTGGAAATAATCTAACCAAAATTGCTTTCCCTCAGGTGTTCTGTCATCAAGACCATATGCATGGTCACGCCAATCCTTTAATAAACTCATTTTAATAATCTCCTATCGAACTTATCGTATTGTTTTTCGAATAAAATACACCGAACAAAGTATATCAAATAATTATTTCTTTTTCAATGCTTTATTTTTTTGTCGGCAAAACTTTTCCGGTCTATCTACTTATTTTCATCTTTTGTTTCTTCGTCTTCAATCAAAGCATTGTTCTTATCTCTTGATGAAACAAACATAAGCTTTCCAAACCATAATACACAGTACATAAATATTGGAACCAGTATCATCAACACTAAGCATCCCCAGAAGTACTGACTACCCATAACTCCTGTCACAAGAGTTGCAATCACCAATATTGCAATCACCGCAAGGCTTATCCATGATAAAACCTTTGACATAGGTTTTTTTGATACTTCCGAAATATATTCCTGTTGATCCTTTATGCTATCATTATCTTTCATATTCTATTCCTTTTCCAATATTTCTATTCGTATCTGAGTGCATCAATAGGATTAAGATTTGCTGCCTTAACAGATGGAATAAATCCAAATACTATTCCTATAACCATAGAAAATACAACTGACACTATTATAGCAACTCCGCTTATTTTTACCGGAACCTCTGCGATGCTTGAAATCATATAAGCAAGACCGACTCCTACTGCCACACCAATAACTCCGCCGAGGCTTGTAAGCACTGCTGCCTCTGTCAGAAACTGTCCGAGAATTATCTTCTTTCTCGCACCAAGTGCCTTCTTAAGTCCTATTTCCTTTGTTCTTTCCGTAACTGATACAAGCATAATATTCATAACGCCTATACCACCTACAATAAGAGAAATACTTGCTATCCATATAAGCTGCTTGCTGGTAGAATTACTTACCTCCTGCAATGCTTTAGCCTTCTCTAATAAATCATCACTCTTGTATTTTACGGTACTTTCAGAAGGCGACACTTCTTCTCCTTCAGCAGAAGCATTCATATTACTGCTTGTTGAATCAGCAACAATATATTTATTTAAAATATCTGCGGTCTTCTTTCCGGCATCAGTCATTGCCTCTGTATTTGCTGCCTTTACAACAACGTTATATGGCTCATCAAATCCATATATCATTGGCCACAAATTATCAGGGACAAATAATTTACCTGCTGCACCATTACCATAATACGAATACCAGTCATTTATGTTTTCTATTACCGGTGTGAAATCTTCACTTTTTTCAACAACACCGATTACAACATACGGGTCACCTTTTATTTCTATTGTTTTACCTATAGAATTTTCACCATTAAACAACATTTTTTCGGCATTACTATCAAGAATTACTACCTGTCTGAACGCATCTCTGTCATCTTGTGTAATCTGTCTTCCCTTAACCGAAACATAATTGTTTAATACAAAATAATCATCATCGATGCCTTCTATTGTTGCTCCATCAAGATTATTACCCTGATAACTGATTCCGTCATACATACTTCCTGTTCTGTATGCTGATACCATTGATACTTCTTCAAGCTCTAATATTTCTTTTTTTATGGAGTCATCAACCTTTGGAACAGTTGCCTGCAATTGCTCATAGTTCCCTGAAATATATTCCCAGTTACCATTGTAAATCTTTACTTCTACAGTATTGCTTCCTGAACCTACAAGGTTATCCTTTATCTGTTCACTCGTTCCTTTTATTGTTGACACAATAGCTATAATCGAAGCTATACCAATAATTATGCCAAGCATTGTAAGAAAGGAACGCATCTTATGTGCCCAAATGCCTTGAAACGAAAGTCTAATATTTTCAACCATTTTATTCCCTCCTAATATAATTCTTCTAAGGAACCTTCTTTTGTTTTGGTACCCTCTTTTGCATCTGATGAATACGGAAATGCCAATTTATCGTCGAATGTAAGTCCTGATTTTATTTCAATCATACTTCCCCATAATGTTTTTCCGGTTTCAACATACTGTTTTACCAAAACTCCGTCCTCATCCTTCATAATATAGTAATTGCCACCCTCTTTTTTCACAAAAGGCAAATTAATATATATACTGGAAGAATTTTGCTCATCGCTGTTTAAGTCATATGCTATATTCATATACATATCCGGTGTAACATCAGTTTCATCATCGAGTGCTATTTTTACCGGATAATATGATTGTGCATATCCACCATAGCTATCAGTCTGGGTTGGTGTTGTACCAATTTCGCTTACAACACCCGTATATGTCATTCCGTTTTCATAACTGTTCATTGAAACACGATCACCGACTTTAACCTTTGTAAGCATTGCTTCTCCAATGGTAGAATTTACGGTATATCCCTTAGCTGTTGCTACAGTAACAACAGGAGTATTGTTAAGCTTTGCAGTTTCTTCATCTGATACTTCCTTAACCACTCCGTCAAACAGGGCATAAACCTCTGAATTGGCACTTTGATACATAGCTATCTCGTACTCTATCTGCATGAGCTGTGCCTGAATCTGAGCATCTTTTATCTCACTTTTCTTCGCCTTGATAGCCTCTTTGAGTTCTTCTTCCGTATACTCAATTTCTTCATCTTCGTCAGCATCAGACGGAGTTTCAGGATCATCCGGATTCGGACTTACAGGTGTTGTATTCTCAAGCACTTTCAACTCATTTTCCAATGCTTTCACGCTGGCTTCAGCCATGGCAACCTCTGTCCTTTTAATTTCAAGTGCAAGCATTGCTGCAGTCGAGTCAAAAGTAAGTATCAAATCACCGGCTTTTACAACATCACCGGCCTGAACATTTATCTCTTTGATTTTCTGTTCTTCATTTACCCATATCTGTTGCTGTCTGCTTACTGATACACTTCCGCCATATTCATTGTTCATATAGCCCATATCACTTGCACTTTGTCCTATATCATAGACGTTATATACTGAAACTGTTCTTTTCGAATTATTATTATTTTTAAATACAAAAATCACACCGGAAGTTAATCCGATTAAAAGAAGTGCAGAGAGCACAATAATTATAACTTTAATACCTTTTTTCATTATTCAGCACCCTCTTCCTTTTCAATTGTATTTTCAGCATCAGCTTCAAATCCGGATTCAATATCAGAATCTTTATATGTCTGCGGCTTCCCATTTTCATCAATAAGCTCGCCATCAATAATTCT
>CALZHV010000208.1 GCA_945787485.1 uncultured Lachnospiraceae bacterium | reverse complement strand
GAAGCCTGATTTACAAAAATGCGAAGATATCTGTACTCAACATCACCCAAAAAGCAGGTGTGTCCGCCCTCGATACAGTCGCTTTGATACAAAAATTCATATCCGCTGTCGGGCTCTTTACTGCCGTAAATTTCAAACAGAGTAACATTGTCGCCGTTTTCGTGAAGAACAACAGTATTGAACGCCGTAATTGCGCCCAAATCAACCGTCACATAATTGTTTTCCTCTGCGTCACCCTTCAGCTTAAAGCTGTTTTTCGTCTTTCCTGCACTGTCGGTAACCACACACGAGGCGGCAAGATTTTCGTAATTTTCATATGTTTTTTGCATAATACTCGCGCCTGTTTGCGAACAGCCGACAAGCATAACTGCCACCGTAACAACAGCTAAAGCAACCGCCAAAACAGATTTTATCCTTTTCATACCAACGCCCCTTTTAATATTTTCTCTCTTTCAGTTTACCGAAAACCACTCATAAAGTCAACACTCTATTTTCCACACCCCAAAACCAATAAAAAAGTGTAAAGTATTTTACTCTTGACCCAATGCTCGTTCCCGCGATTGCAGCCTACGGTGCTATACGCAAAAGTGGGAAAACAACAAGCCTTACTTTTGCGGATATTTATCTTTTACAAAATTCGCCTTAATATAGGCATTCATTCCTATAATTTTACCTTTGGACAGTCCTTGCATATCAAACATTTCTTTACCTGCCAAGGTAGGAAGCGTTCCGATTGCCGTGTTTAGGTAGATTATGTATGCTTCGTGCTTGTTTTCACCAAAAGCAATTGTTACATCGGAAAACGATTCAACTTCACCAACAACAAAAGACCATGGCGCCTCATCGTCGTTTTCCTTACCGTTGAACACTTCGCCCGGAGCAATAAAGTTTGTTCCTAATCCGTGAACAAACATACCTGTGTTTGCAACCTCAACCGCATTTTCAAATCCGCAGAATTTATTGAAGGCTCGTTCATCATCAAAAACAGTCAGTTCGTAAGGGAAAGCGCAGACATAAACCGAAACATTTTTCCCTTCGATTTCGGATTCAATTACATAGCGATTAACAGTTTCTACTATAAGATGTTGTTCGGTTTCTACCGTTACCGCTTCATAGTATTCGTTAGAAGCAGATGATTGCGGTAGTTTTTTTGCGAATTGAAGTTCTATCTGTGAATCATTGTTTAAGGTGATATCCAAATCTAAGATTTCATTTCTCTGCTGCTCTATGTTGCTAAAAAAGGTAAAAACATATTTGCCGATTTCCTTATCTGTTTTTTGATTAACGAGCGGTGTAGTTCCTAAAAAGTACCTTTTATTACTTTGTACAAATGCGTCGTTGATGCTTTGTAATTCTTCTTGCAAAATCCAAGTAAGAATTTCAGAAGAATTTTGCTCAGTGAGGGCTTCTAAATGTAATGGCATAACAACTACCTCCTTTTATTGTTTTCTTAATTGTAGCACATTTTATGTCCAATTAAAAGGACTTTGCAAAGAAAAATCCCCTCGGATTTCTCCGAGGGGATAAGTTTATTTTATAAAGTCAGCAATTATTTGTTCTCTTTGATTTTGGCCTGAACTGCAAAGAAGAAATGTAGGAATTAATTGCTAAACTGTTCACTGATTGTTTCTTTCTTTTCAAGCACCTGCTCATTTTCTTCTATTGTTTCTTTATAACCAGGCAATCTTTCTTTTCTGGTTCGGATTGCTTCTTCTGAAAATTCACCTTGCCATGAATGATCACTCTCAATAACCCTGGTTACACTTGAAAACAATTCATTGAAAAAATTGTGGTACATGTTTATCTGAGGGACAGTAACAATCAAAGGGATTACTCCAAATTCGATATAAAACAATGTTTTTCTCATCAGTTGATTTGGTGAACATATACTATACAGTTCTTTAAATTCATGCTCATTTTTTAAGAAAAACTGTGATGCTATAAAACATTCATCAGCTGAATTATAAACACCTTTATGAAATCGTGATTCGTCAAAATAATTATTCCAATCTTCTCCGTGTATACAATCAACGGGTATGCCTTTCTCTACCAGATAATCATACCCAGCCTTGCTCAATGAACAATCATCAGGAACACCATCATAGTCTAAATGCAAACTTCCAGGCACGTATATTTCAGCATCATACCCTTTATTCTGCTTTTCATTGTATAACAATATCGCCATGTCTAATCTTGCAGCAAATTCTTCGTTCGGATACAAGCCATCAATTAGCGGATGCTGAGCTGCAACCTCTATAAGAACTTTTCTGTTTCTTTTTCGTTTTTTTGTGTTGAATACAGCTATTTTTTCTTTTTCTTCCCAATATTTTTTTGGGTTTTGATCAGAAATATCTTTTAAAGGATCATTCTGAGAGCCAATTAAAAAAACTTCGCCTTTTGAAATAGCATAGTTCCATATGCTGTTAAAATGGTTTATTGTTCTGTGTATCAAATTGTTCGATGAAACAGATTTATCATTCGACATTATCTCAAACGAAACAGTTTCGCGTGATTTTGCCGGTGGCAATGTAATTGTAAACCAGCCTATTTTTTTATTGTTTGACGTGTTTTCAAAAATCAAAAAAGACGATCTTAATAAGGTTGATAAGAAACCAACTTCAATTTTTCCTATATTTTTATATGCTGTTCCTTTTGCTTTTGCCACGTTATAAATATTGATTAATTCGGAATAAACGTCTGTAAATTCTCTATGTATTTGCTGTCTGTCACCATAAATTTTTTCTTCAATGTTTTGAATATCAAAAAGCTCATTAGAATAAGGTTTGCAACATAAAAGTTGTATATTACCTCCATTAGCAACAAAGTCAGACAATATGTCTCCGTTTGTTACGATAAACGATCTGCCCGTAGTATAACACATTCTTAAGACCGTGCTTTGTGTCATCCATGTCCTGAGTTTTTCTCTTGACAATATGCCATCTAATGATATGTCAACTATTCCGGCATTTGTTGCTGATTTAAAAATATTACTGTCATCTTCACGAATCCAACCTTTTAGCTCGGTATGATTGTTTACAAATCTGTTCAATGCATTTATTACTTCACTGCATTCGGGCTCTTTAGACCATTGAGTGTATCCGGCTCGTTCCCTTAATGAATTATAAAATCGTTGCAAATCAGAAGTTGCATTTCCAGACTCGCATTGTTCTACAACGCTATCTTCAACAAAAGCTAAAATTTTTATACCTAGATATCGTGCAATTGCATATTCAAGTTCAGTGTATGATAAATCTCCTGCATTATCAATACAGGTATGCTTTTTATAATCATCGATAGCCTTCTTGACATAGTTGTTGGATATATAATTTATTCCTTTACCTATTTTTGAGCCAGTATTCTGACTCAAAAACAAAATACAGATATCCGAAGATTTCATATAATTGTATAGCATATCATACGTGTTGTCATCAGAAGTCATAAACTCCATAGCTATTGGGAAAAATCGATCTTGTTTTATTATTTCATTAATTAGCTTAACTCTGATTTCACGAAAACCATTTGTTATTGAACTAAGAAAAACTTGATAATACTTTTGCATTAAAATCACCACTTCTTTGCAACTAAAATCCATTTTGATTATATCACTTTTACTCATATAAATTCAATAGCAACAAGCAAAAATACCAGTATATACATATTTAAGCACAATTATTCTTACTATAAGCATTCTATCCATTGAAACCAAACACAAAAACTCCCCATATTCTTTCGAATACGGGGAGCTGATTGCACATTTAATAGCTGTTATACAGCTACAACCGATGTAGGAGAAGTTGCAAAACCCTTGATATTACTG
>CALZHV010000207.1 GCA_945787485.1 uncultured Lachnospiraceae bacterium | reverse complement strand
AGAAGGAATCAATCCGATATTGGGAAGCGAAGTATATGTTGCACCGGGTTCAAGATTTGATAAAGAAATAGCTAAAGGTGAGGGTAAATACTATCACCTTGTTTTGCTTGCAAAAAATGAATTGGGATACAAAAATTTATCTAAAATTGTATCAAGAGGTTTTACGGAAGGTTATTATTATAAGCCAAGAGTTGATATTGAACTTTTAGAAGAATTTCATGAAGGTGTTATTGCTTTATCAGCATGTCTTGCCGGAGAAATTGCTGTTAATCTGCGTAAAGATAATTATGAAAGAGCAAAGGAAACAGCTTTGAAATATGAACAAATATTTGGTAAAGGTAATTATTACCTTGAGATGCAGGATCATGGTATTGAAGAACAAAAAATTGTAAATGCCGGAGTAATGAGACTGTCTAAAGAAACAAATATACCAATGGTTATCACAAACGATTCACATTATATTAATGCAGATGACGCCGAAGCACATGATGTTTTGTTATGTATACAGACAGGTAAGTTATTGTCAGATGAAAACCGTATGCGATACGAGGGCGGACAGTATTATTTGAAGTCTGCTGATGAAATGGAAGAACTTTTTCCATATGCAAAGGATGCATTGGAAAATACAAATAAAATAGCTGATATGTGTAATCTGACCATAAAATTTGGTGAACAAAAGGTGCCAAAATTTGATATTCCGGACGGTTATGATGCATTTTCATATCTCAATGAACTTTGTCAAAATGGATTAAGAAAAAGATATGACAATATAACACCGGAACTTCAGGAAAGACTCGATTATGAATTAAAGACAATAAAGGAAATGGGATATGTGGATTATTTCCTTATTGTTTCTGATTTTATTAAGTATGCAAAGGATAACAATATAGCAGTCGGACCGGGAAGAGGTTCTGCGGCGGGAAGTATTGTTTCATATTGCCTTGAGATAACTAATATTGAACCTTTAAAATTTAATTTGCTTTTTGAACGATTCTTAAACCCGGAACGTGTAACTATGCCTGATATAGACGTTGATTTCTGCTATGAAAACAGGCAGAAGGTTATTGATTATGTTGTTAGAAAATACGGAAAAGAAAAGGTTGTTCAAATTGTAACCTTTGGTACTATGGCTGCAAAAATGGTAATAAGAGATGTAGGACGGGTAATGAACCTTCCATACAGTATTTGTGATAAGGTTGCAAAGGCAATACCAAATGAGATTGGAATGACCATTCCTAAGGCATTAAATACAAACAAGGAGTTTAAACAATTGTACGAGAGTGATCCGGAGGTCACAAAGCTTGTAGATATGGCTATAAAGCTGGAAGGCCTGCCAAGACATTCTTCAATGCATGCGGCAGGTGTGGTTATTGGACGTGAGGCAATAGAGGAGTATGTTCCGTTATCGAGAGGCAGCGAAGATGCCATCACTACACAGTATAATATGACAACAATTGAAGAACTGGGTTTATTAAAGATGGATTTTCTTGGACTCAGGACTCTTACTGTAATCCAAAATGCAGTAAAACATATCAAAGAGAATTGTGGAATAGATATTGACATCGATAAGCTTGATTTTGATGATAAAGAGGTTTATGAAATGATTTCGGCAGGAAAGACAGAGGGTGTTTTTCAGCTTGAAAGTGCAGGCATGAAGAACTTTATGAAAGAGTTAAAGCCTGCTAATTTAGAGGATGTTATAGCCGGTATTTCATTGTATAGACCGGGTCCTATGGATTTTATTCCTCTTTATATTAAAGGTAAGCAAAATCCGGAAAATGTTACTTATGATCATCCGCTTCTTGAAAAAATACTTTCACCAACCTATGGGTGTATTGTTTATCAGGAGCAGGTTATGCAGATTGTAATGGAGCTGGCGGGTTATACGCTTGGCAGAAGTGATCTTGTGCGTAGAGCCATGTCTAAGAAAAAAGCCGACGTTATGGAAAAAGAACGTCATAACTTCGTTTATGGAAATGAGGAAGAAAATGTTCCGGGTTGCATAAAAAACGGTATCAGCGAAGATATAGCTAATAAGATTTTTGATGAAATGACAGATTTTGCAAAATACGCATTTAATAAATCGCACGCTGCGGCATATGCTGTTGTTGCATATCAGACTGCTTATTTAAAATGTCATTACCCTGTTGAATTTATGGCTGCTCTTATATCTTCCGTAAAAGATAATAACTCCAAAGTTGCGGGATATATACAGGCATGCAGAACAATGGGAATAAAAATACTTCCGCCTGACATTAATCTTGCAAAGGGAGATTTTTCGGTTGACGGAAATAATATAAGATATGGTTTGTCGGCTGTAAAAAGTGTCGGAACAGGCGTGACTGATATTATTAATGAAGAAATAAAGAAAAATGGTCCGTTTAAAAGCCTTGAAGATTATATAAAAAGACTGTCAAACAAAGAAGCCAATAAGCGTACTATAGAAAGCTTTATTGGCGCTGGTGCATTTGATGGCTTTGGTGTAAAGCGAAGTCAGATGATGATTGCTTATCCTGATATTTTAGCGCAGGCTAATCAGGAAAAGAAAAATGCAATTACGGGACAAATGTCGCTTTTTGATTTCCTCGGAGAAGAAGAAAAAGCAAGCTTTGAAATAAAATACCCAAACATAGAAGAGTGGTCAAAATCAGTCTTACTTGAAAAAGAAAAAGAAATGCTGGGTATATATATAAGCGGACATCCTCTTGATGATTATTACGATTTGATTGAGCAAAATGTTACGGCAAAATCGATTGATTTTATGATTGAGGATGAGACGGGCGAGTTTAGGGTAAGAGACAAGAAACAGTATTGTGTCGGTGGACTTGTAGAAACTATTTCGGTTAAAACAACAAGAAATGGCGATAACATGGCATTTATAACGTTAGAGGATGTATTCGGTACTTTGGAAGTTGTTGTATTTCCAAGAGAATACAGACAATACAGTTCAATTATCCAAAAAAATGAGAAATTGTTAATAAAAGGAACAGCGACAGTTTCCGAGGAAGAAGCAAAAATATTTGCGAGCACAATAGAAACCTTTGATGAAATAAAAAGGGATTTGAATGCGAAAAATAAAGAGTTGTGGGTATGTTTTGAAAATGAGGAGGCTTTCAACAATAATGAAGAAAAATTAATTAGTATTCTTGCATCAAATCACGGAAGAACAGCAGCATTTGTCCAGCTCAGACAGGAGAGAAAAGCAAAACAAATGGGTGAAAAATGTAATGTTTTTGTATGTGATGAATTGATTGATGATTTAAAAAAATTGTGTGGAAATGACAATGTCCTTGTAAGGGAGAAGAAACAGTGATAAGCTCAGCATCAAACGAAAAGATTAAAGATATAAAAAAATTAATGAAGTCTTCAAAATACAGACAGGAATGCGGTTTATACATTGTCGAAGGAATTAGAATGTATAAAGAAATACCTGAGGAAGATATAAAATATATTTTTGTTTCCGAAAGTGCAGTAAAAAAGTTTTCTGAAAATGAAGAAATAAACTTTAATGAGGATGAAAAAACTATATTTACAACAGATAGTGTGTTTTCATCAATGTCAGATACTGGAACACCGCAGGGAATTATGGCTGTGGTAAAAATGAAGACATATGATATTTCAGAACTTTTAGAAGGTAATCCTTTTATAATTGTTGTTGAGAGACTTCAGGATCCCGGGAATCTTGGAACAATAATAAGAATGTCAGAGGCGGCAGGGGCAACCGGACTATTAATAAGCAGTGATTCGGTTGACATTTACAATCCAAAGGTTATCAGATCAACAATGGGCTCGATTTTCAGAGTGCCTTATGTGATTTCAAAGAATCTTGCTTCGGATTTAGATATATTAAAGAATGAAGGAGTAAGCATATATG
>CALZHV010000206.1 GCA_945787485.1 uncultured Lachnospiraceae bacterium | reverse complement strand
CCACCGGACGTTATCCGGCATCCTGCCCTATGAAGCCCGGACTTTCCTCACCTGTCAAATGACAGCCGCAATCACTTATCCGACTTACACAAGCAATAATGTAACATAACTGATAAGTGAATGCAATGTAAAAAAATACAAAAAAGCTAACAAATTTATACAAAAAATGCTATAATACTATCATTAAATTAATTAACAATAAGGAGAAAGATACATGGAAGCACTTGAGTGTATTAAGACAAGAAGAAGCGTAAGAAGATATACAGATGAGCCAATATCAGATGAACAGATAATGCAGATAATAGATTACGCAAAGCTGGCTCCAACATGGAAAAACACTCAGACATTAAGTTACATAGTTGTAAGAGATAAAGAGGTAATATCCAAGATTAAGGAAGAGTGCTTATTGGGATTTGAGCATAATGTCAAGACGTTGGATAAATGTCATACTTTAGTATTGCTGGTACAAAAAAATGGTATTTGCGGATATGAGAAGGATGGAAGCTTTTCGACAAGCAAAGGTACCGGCTGGGAAATGTTTGATGCAGGTATTGCTGCGATGACATTTTGTTTGGCAGCTCACGAAATGGGCATAGGTAGTTGTATCCAGGGCGTGTTTGATGATTCGAAGGTTGCACAGATAATTGGACTTGAAGAGGGGAAGACTGTAGCAGCATTGATACCGATTGGAAAACCAAAGTTCGAACCGGATCCTACACCACGTAAGGATACAGCAGAGTTAATCAAATTCATATAGAATAAAAATGCAGGCATTGCCTGCATTTTTATTGTCGAAAAAAGTCGAATGATTTACAAAAGAAAAAGCATTATCATAAAACACTAAACAAATTATTCTTTAAAAAACCGAAAAGAGGAAAATAAAATGAAGAACAGACTTGTACTATGTGATGATAACGATATTGATAGAAAAATAGAAAGACAAATTATAGAAAAAACACTCAAGATATTTATGAGAAACTATGAAATATGTGAATATTCAAATGGCAATGAGTTGATGCGTAATTTTGACTATGTTCTTGAAAGTGATGTTGCTGTTTTAGATATTGATATGCCAAATATAAATGGTATTGATATTGCTAATCAAATGATAGAAAAAAATCATTTGATCAACATTATTTTTGTTACAAACAGGTCAGATTTGGTATTTGAAGCAATTAGATGCAGACCTTTTAGATTTGTTAGAAAAGAGCTGATGGACAAAGAGCTGGAAGAAGCAATAGCATCTGTCATGTCAAAAATAAAAGATGAAATATTACTTTATGAATTTGCTTCAGGTTATGACACAATAAAGATTAGAATAAAAGATATTTTGTATCTGGAAAGTAAAAGTCATTATTTACATATATATACAAATGATGAAGTAAAAGTTATAAGAGGAAAGATTTCAGATTATGAAACCAAGCTTGCAGACTATGGTTTTTTACGAGTGCATCTTGGTTATCTTGTTAATATTAGGAGTATATATTCCATTACATCAAAGGAAATTACATTAGATAATGGAGAAAAACTTCCGATAAGCAGAAAAAACATAGCCATGATAAAGGAAAAACATGCTAATTATGTAAGGAGGTTTGTACGTGGAATATCTTAATTTTATTACGGAAATATGTGCTTCCATAATAGATTCATTGTTTTGCTATACATTTATTATTTCTCTGCTGGATTTTAAAGAGATAGAAAAGAAAAAAAGAATAAGGTATACGATTTATCTTATAACATTTTTGATTTTTATATCGTGTTTCACACATAACACATATGTTTTTTCTCTTTTGTCATGTATAGTCTTTATTATATATGCAATATTTATATGTCAGGGCAGTCTGAAAGACAAAATATTAGTGCCTGTATTGTTTACGGCAATGTTAATTATGGTTGATGCGGTAAACTCACTTATATTTTCTCAGCTGTTTAACTTTAATTTTACATTATTGATAGAACCGGGGACAATGGAAAGAAATTTATCCCTTGTTGTAAGCAAGCTTTCGCTTGTTCCGCTCATTATAGTATTTTTAAAAATATTTTCAAAAAAAGTATTTTATAATAAAAGCTGGATTATAAGTGTTGGCTTTTTTCTTGGTGTATACGCAGTAGCAATTATTACATTATTTAATTTAAGAAAGGAAAAATATACCCATACACAGCTTATATCGTTGATTGTTGTGCCGTCGGTCTTATTAATGCTTTCGCTTATAAATGCCGTATGCCTTTATTATATGGATTTGCAATACAAATATAAGCTTGAAAATGAGCTTTTAAATGCGTCAGTAAAGTGCCAGAAAAATTCATATAAAAATATAAAATATATATATGAGCAGACTCAGATAATGAGACATGATACCAAACATTATTATACAGCAATATTAGGCTATTTAAGGGATGAAAAATATGATGAAGCGGAGCAATATATAATAAATATTCTTGGTGACAGAACATTTAATATTGTCACAAACTATCTTAGTAATCCTGTATTAAACGGATATCTTAATTACCTGCAGCAACAATTCGAGGATAATCAAATTGAGTTTGAAATGACAATAAGCGGAGAAGCGCCTAAAGGAAAAGAAAATCAGCTCTCCATTATTTTGTTTAATGTTATGGAAAATGCATTCAATTCAAGTATAAAAAATAATGTAAGAAAGATAATACTTGATATGCATGAATACAAAGGAATGTATTATATTATAGTAAAAAATCACATAGACAGTTCTATAATCAAGACCAATCCTGAATTAAAAACAGACCAAAAAACTTCTGAGGGACACGGCTGGGGAATAAAAAGCGTGAAAAAGCATGTAGAAGAACTCGATGGCTCTTATCAGGTTTTCGAAGAAAATGGATATTTTGTATGCTATATTTCCGTTCCGATAAACAATAATTAAATAGTGTAAACAATGCAAGTAACAAACATCAAATGTGCAATATAATGTAATTAAATCAACCGCCAATGTGTAAATAATGTAATTGATTCAATAGTCAAAATGTGTAAATTATGCTGTTTTACACGCAATATATGCCAATTATATTGAATTTTATTTTAACATAATGTATTATTTGCATGTCGACAAATAAATCTTGGGGAGAAGAAAAGGGATGCTTATCAAGGGGAACATGTGATAATCATTCCTTTTTTTGTTGTTGATTTCATAGATTTATTCTGCTAATATATCAAACATACACGTTATATTTAGGAGTTAGACATGGACTATAATATGAATAATGAAAACGGAAGAACCGGACAGATAATAGATAAGCTTGTAGATATGATTGAAAATGGACAGAGCGTTCCGCTTTCAACAGGCAAGGTAGCAGTTAATAAGGATGAGACAATATTGTTGCTACGCGAGCTTGAAAATATCGTAAATGGCGAGTTGAAAGTATATAGAGAAGTGAATGATAAAAAAGGCCGTATAATAACAGATGCAAAGAAAGAAGCAGAAGAGATTATTAATATGGCAGAACAGAATGCAAGCAGAATAAGAGTGACAAAGAAATTGTCTTCCGGAACAACACTTAATGCATCAACGTTGTCAAAGGATGATAAGCTGGCACTTAGAACAGCACATGATATATATGCTGCATCGCTTATTTATACTGATGAGATGCTTACGGAAGTTAATGACATAATTGCTCAGGCATATGACATAATTGAAAATCAATATGGGCGCATGGTTGAAGTGCTCGAAGAAAAGGCAGAGATAGTTGCAAAAAATAAAGCCGAGCTTATGGATAATCTAAAAGAACTTAGCAAAGAAGAAAGATACGAGCAGATACTCGAATTAAGCCAGCTGCTTTCTAATGAGCTTTATAACGAGAGGCAAAAGGCAACAAATCTGATACCTGTAAATGTAGAAAAAAAAGCAGTTGAGAATAAAGAAGAATTTAAAAAAGAAGTTGACATAAAACAGGAAGCAGAAGAAAAAACAAAAGCTGAAGATGA
>CALZHV010000205.1 GCA_945787485.1 uncultured Lachnospiraceae bacterium | reverse complement strand
AATGATGGTATTTTTATTGGTTTGGGAGGATAAATTATGAATAAAATGCCAACAAAAGAAAGGATATTGTATTCTGCACTCGATCTTTTTGCTGAAAAAGGATATGACGGAGTTGGAGTAGATTTGATTGCAGAAAAATCCGGTATAAAAGGTCCTTCTATATATAGACATTACAAAGGTAAAGAAGATATTTTTAATTCTCTTATTGATTGGGTTGCATCTCATTATGAAAAAGGATTTGGTTTAAAACAATTCACGTATGAATTGCCTGACAGTATGGAAGAATTAATCGAAAATGCCATTAGAAAAATTGAGTTTACAATGCATGATGATATTATTAGAAAAACCAGGAAAATCATGGCAATGGAGCAGTTCCGAAGCAAGAAAATGGCAGAATTAACAACTCAATATCAATTGAAAAATCTACAACAAATATACGCAGAAATCTTTTCTGCTATGATGGACAAAGGAATAATAATAAAGGATGATCCTGAATGTCTTGCTTTAGAATTTATTTCGCCGGTTTCGTTACTGATTTATATGTATGACAGACAACCGGATAAAGAACGAGAGGTACTGGATATAATTAAACAACATTTTAATCATTTTGCAAAAGTGTATAAAAACAAATAATATTTGGTAATAAGTGTGGCAGTGTATCTTGAAAAAACAAATCCGGCTTATTTAAGAAAGCAATTTTCAGAAGATAAAAATAAAATCGGCAGAATTATTTACAGAAGAAAAGTAAATAATACTTATCATAAGGTGATGATGGAAATTATTCCTAATAAGGGATATTGTGAAGAAGAACCGCTGGTATTTATTTACATAAAAGATATGGAAATAATATAGAAAATGATAAACTAAAATACCGACAGTAATTTCTGAACATAGATTATGGAATATATAGTCGTATGTTACAGAATATGCTGTCGGTATTTTGGTTAAAAATGCAATATTAATTATTTAATTCATTGAGTCGGTTTCTAACAGCATCTGCAATGCTATTTACATTATCAGCTTCATTGGAAACAGTGCAAGTCGATGTGAAAAGATGACTTATTTTACATGACATGTCATTAATTTCACTACTAAGTATCTTTGTCTCTTCCAAGAGATTTGTTACTGATTTGACAATTTCATCACGGTTTGAATCACTAACCTCTGACATTTCCCTGCTTTCGTCTGAAAGACGCTTTATTTCATCGGCAATTACAGCAAAGCCTTTTCCTGTGTCACCACATCTTGCAGCTTCAACAGAAGCATTCATGGCGATAAGGTTTGTTTCCTTTGATACATCTACTATATTTTGATTGAGCTTTTCAAGCTTTGTAAGAGTATCTTCAATATTGGCAAAAGAAGATTCTAAAAGATTGCAGAATTCCTGCATTTTGTTCATGGAAATACTTATGTCTTCGCATTCGTTTTTACTTATTTCAGAGTTATTAATCATATCTTTGATAGAACGCTCAAGTTGTTTGAAATCATCTGAAATAAAATTGCTTATTTCCTGATTTTTTGCAAGAATTTTACTGTTTTGTATTTCTATATTTGAAGATATTTCTTCAAGCTGATCTTTCATAAAATGAACGCAGTTTGTAGGTTTATTAGTTCCGTTAAAAATGGCAATTGCCATCTCGCGACAGTTATTGTACCCGCATGCACCACAATTTATCTTTTGACTTTCATTTGTAGTCTTATTCATGCTTGAATATACAGAATTTAATTGTATAGCATTAGGAATCGTTAACGAAACCTTTGACGATTTGTCAGTATATTTTCTAATAAAGTCGTCAAGATTCAGCTTTGAAAACTTTTTATTAAGTGATTGCAGTCTTTTTTTAGGAGTGGATTTTTTTGCAAAAGCACCGATTTTTCCGGATTTTTTGCATTTATTTTTAATTTCATTTAATGCATAAAATGCATCTTCGCAATCAGCTTTTTCAGGTTCTACACCTGTTCCGTAAATACAGCCTTTTTCACAGTTAAGGATATCAACCATAAAAAGATTTTTGGCATCGGTAATTAAAGATTGTTCATTTTTCTTAAGATATTCATATGCAGCTTTATCGCCTTCAACCTGACGAATAAATATATCCTCCCCACAGAACCAGTACACATTTTCCTTCAGTCCTCCGGGAATCGGATAAATTGAACCAAGACCATATTCGATTTCATCCTTTGCATCAGGACCGTAAATATTATGTTTTTTCACATAATCCATCAGATGATCAAATGTAACATTATAAGATACGTATCCTTCGGTATTTGGGTCGTCAATTTCTGCTTTTTTCGCAATACATGGTGAAATAAAGGCTAATTTATCTGTGATTTTTGCATATTTTTTTGCATAAATAGCAGCACACATCATAGGACTATGTATCGGCATAAGTTTGCTTAACAGTTTTGGACTATAACGTTCAATGTAATTTACAACAGCAGGACATGGTTGCGAAATGCCGCCAAGGAAATTATTTTTTGTAATGTAATTTATATATGCCCAGGTTGTTATATCTGCACCAAATGAAACTGAGATTATGTGTTGTACACCTAACCTTTTAAGCCCACCAAGTATTGAACCATACTCACTTGGATAATTTGCTATAAATGCCGGTGCAAGAAGAATGGAAATATTTTCACCACGTTTAAGAGCATCAAAGAATTTTTCTGTATCATCGTTATATTCTCTTGCATCATGTTCGCAGGCTTTAAGGCAGGCTCCGCAGTTAACGCAATTCTCGGGATGAACATTGATTCGCTGTTTGCAATTGTCTGTTGTAGCAGAATAGTTTGCAGTTACAACAGGACAAACAGATATACACCTGTTACATCCCTGGCATCTGTCATTAGTGAAAACTAATGAGTCATTTGTTTTCATATTTATACCCCCCAAAAAAAATCACTATCGATTATATATTACTTTATTTTTTTGATAATTAAAACCCAAAATAAACAAATATTTTTATTTGTCGACAAAAGAATATGGTTTTCATTTTTGTAACTTATCCATTTAATTTATACAGAAATATACCGTACAGCTTCTGCATTATACAATGATGGTTTCTATGTTGGTAATGATGGCTTAATTATTAATGAAAATAATGGCTTAGGCTTAAGTATTTTAGGAAATACATTTGGATTAATTGATTATATGTGTTATAATAAAAATTAATATATTAATACTGCAACTAAGGGGGCTACATAATATGAAAAAAATAAGATTAGGTACAAGGCTTTTGATAATGACAATTGCACCGGTTGTATTGATAGCAGGTTTTATAACTATTTTTTCAATTCAAAAAACCAAAGAAGGTATGAAAAAAGAGATGATAACGGGTCTCAAGGGTATTGCAACCAGTGTAAATGCAGCTTATCAAGGGTTTTCAGAGGGCGACTATGAGTTAAAGGATGGAGTCCTTATGAAAGGAGATTTTAATGTCTCGGAAAGCAATGATATTCTTGATGATATTGTTGAGGGTACAGACTATGATGTAACGATTTTTTATGGTAAGACAAGAATGGCGACAACATTGAAGTCTGCAGAAAACGGTGAACGTATTATCGGAACAGATGCAAATGATAAAGTTGTGGAAACAGTACTAAATAATGGTCAGGAATATGTTGATTATGCGACAAAGATAAACGGCATGAATTATTATGTATATTATATGCCAATAACGAATTCTTCCGGAAATGCTATAGGAATGGTATTTGTTGGTATTCCAAGTGATGATGCAGAAGTATATATACATAAGGTTGCAAGGACTATAGGTGCTGCTGCGGGTATTCCGGAGTTGATTGTAATTATTATCACAGTGATTTCCGTACTTGGAATCGTTCGTGCAATTAAGAGCTCTGAGGGTGTAATTGATACAATTGCAGAAGGTGATTTAAATGTTAAGATTGAAGAACGATATCTTCAAAGAAGCGATGAAATAGGCAACATGTTAAGAGCATTGCAGAGCTTGTCG
>CALZHV010000204.1 GCA_945787485.1 uncultured Lachnospiraceae bacterium | reverse complement strand
CACTGTATTCTTTTTTTGCAAGTTCAAGCATTATATTCATATATACTGCAAGCTGAAGCTGCAAGCCGTCATATAATTTTGCAAAATCAAAATCCTTTTCTCCCGTCTTGTAATCTATAATTCTTAAATAAAGCTTATTTTCGGACTTGTTATAATATATATCTCCTCTATCTACAACACCGCGTATCTTAAGCATCGTATTTTCATCGGACATTTTCATATTTTTTTCAAACGAGTACTCAAAATATTCCGGTATCATACAATCATTTTCATTAATGGCAGAAAGCATTTTTACACTTCTTTTGCCAATTCTTATAAGGACATTTTTGAGATATTTATACCTTCCCTCATCTATCATCTGACCTTCATATTCTTTGTCATATGCTTCGATTACAAATCTTTCAATAAGGTTGTCCTTTTCATTTTCAGATATATTGCTCCAATTATTTTCCATGTTATCATATACATGTCTATACATGCTTTCCAACGCGCTGTGTAATATATTACCTATATCTCTGTTGTCTATCATTTTTACATCACGTTCTTTTAGACCAAGTGTATATTGAAGGAAATATGAATATTGACAGTTTGCAAACTTTTCAAGCTTTGAAATTGACTGAGACATAAGTCTTAGTCGCAGCAAAGATTTAATATCATCTGACAAATTACCCGGCACATTAACATATGCTGCTGCATTTTTTATTTCCTCCAAAATATCATTTGTACC
The DNA here is from genome assembly GCA_945787485.1 of uncultured Lachnospiraceae bacterium. Taxonomy (GTDB): domain Bacteria; phylum Bacillota; class Clostridia; order Lachnospirales; family Lachnospiraceae; genus Coprococcus_C. The sequence goes on along the minus strand of CALZHV010000204.1, from coordinate 3,263 downwards.
AAGCTGTTCATATGCTTTATACATACAAACAGTTTCATTTAGTGACGACAAATCACCCTCGTCCAAAATATTTCTTATTCCGCTCACAAGCATCTTTATTCCGCTTTCTTTAGTCGGAAATACCTGAATATTGTTGTAATATTCTTCTTTAATACAGGTAAATACGCTTCTTACACGACCAATAATATAGGATGGTCTCATCGGCTCGCTGTTACTGTTCATCTTTGTATAAGACAAATATAAATAATTTGAAGGTTTAGTCATATTCTGATACAGATAAAACTGTTCAATATAGGAATTAATTTTGTCTGTCGGTGCAAAGCTAAAGCCCAACTCTTCCATACGCTCTTTATCATAATCGTTTATTATCTGAGAGCTATTACCCTTTTTAGGAATAACTCCGTCATTAACACCTATAATAAACAAAGCTTTTACCGAGTCTAATCTTGTTCTTGTAATATCACCGATCAAAACCATGTCAAGCTTAGACGGAATATTTCCCATGTTAATATCCTTTATTCCAAGCTCATATATAACGGCAAAATCTTCGAGTGATATTACTTCCGTTCCCATAATATCCGCAAGCTTATCAAACACTCCCATCAAAGTCTCATATATTCTTTCGTCAAGTCTGTTTTTATAATCCATAGAACAAACATACTGTCGCAAGCTCTCCACATAATCAAGTACGCATGCGTTCTTTTTGGTTAAGCCTCTATATACTTCTTCTATTTTAGCAATGAAAAGCTCACGTGTTTCATTACATTCATCATTCCATTCTTTGCTCCAGACACCAAATCCCTTTAGGCCTCTTGCCAAAACATAGTTTTCAAGTTTTTCTATTTGTTTATAATCCAATTCATCGAAAACACCTGATTTTAGCAGGGTAAACACGCTGTCATACGAAAATCCATCCTGAGCAAGCTTTAATACAAATCCTATTGCATCAATACACGCATTATCCTTAAGGGGCATTGTGTAATCAACAAAATATGGTATGTGATATGCCGGAAAAATCTGTTCTGCGTAACCTACATTTTCTTCAAGATTTCCACATATAACCGCAATATCCTTGTATCTGATATTTTTATCAATTACCAATTGATTAATTTTATCTGCCACACCCTCAATCTGACGTCTTGGGTCGTCATAAACATCGAGCTTTATTGTGTTTACTTCTTTGTTATATTGTTCATAAGGAAATCTGAATATATTTTTTTCAAGATGCTCTATTTCCTTCGAACCGAAAGACCATCTGTTTATTCCGTTTTGAGGATTAATAAATATATCTTCATCTATACAAATATTAGACATTTTAGCAACTGACTTCATATCACGCATAGTTGTATACGAAAGATAAAACAATTCATGGTTTGCCAATGCCTTATTGTTTACAATGCATTTTCTGTATGCTTTATCATCCATTGTAATTGTCATATAATTTTTTCCGGCACAAAGCAATAGCTTACTTACTACTTTATACTGGATTGGTGTAAATCCCGTAAAACCGTCAAAAACAACAACACTGTTTTTTATAAGCTTTGAATTTGTGATATGCTTGGCAAGAAGCTCCGTAAGCTGCTCTGCAACTATACTGTCACAATCAGCAATTTTTTGTTCAAATGCCTCAAAAATAACAAGCATATCCTTTAATTTTGTCAAAAGCATCTTATCTGTTTCTTCATTAGAATTCTCAAGGCCTGCTATAATCTGTCTTAACTTATCTCTTGATATATCATATTGGTACATTTCAGACATAAGAGATTTTATCTCGTCGATAAAACCCGGTTTATCTATGCATGATGAATATATCTCAAGTTCATCAATATGTTCTCCTGCAACCTGTCTTACAAGCATTGTTTTTCCAAAGTCTTCGAGAACAGATGAAGGATTTACATTTTGTTCATCAAATATTCTATAGCTCAATCTGTTAAAGCCTATAACATCGATATTCATCGTTCCGCCATACGGATGAAGCATAACCATTTTTCTTTGAAGCACCATTGAATATTGCTCCGGAACAAGCAAAATATAATTAATATCCGGATTTTCAATTGACTCTTTTATTATTTTGTCATATATGTAATTAGATTTTCCTGCACCCGATGGGCCTACAATAAACTGTAATGACATAAATTTACCTCTGATTATAATAATTTTGACTTTAAATTTACTAAATTTTAATATACAAACAAATAAATTTATTTTGTTTGCTATAATCAATTTATTATACCAAAAAATAGCTATGGGTGCGAGCCCATAGCTATTTTTCTTTACAGGGATTTGTTTATATCCCTTTATTTCGGGAAATTCCCTTTTTAATTTTTAACTTCTTTTGCGTCTTCTTCTAAATACAAGTAAAGTAAATGAAAATCCGCAAATTGCCATTAATCCTATAATTGCAATTGGTCTTGCCATATCACCTGTTTTTGGTTTATCCGGAGAACCAGGTGTTGTCGGTTTTATTGAATTTGTAATTATGAAGCCTGTTCCTCCATCTGATACAATAGTTGCCTCGTATCCGTCAGGAATCTCCATTTCTTTAACAGTATATTCAATCTCACTGTTTTCATCCTCTATAAGGATATCATCCCATGTATATGACCAATTATTTTTGTCATCAAGCTTGATTTCATCATAAAGCTTTCCATTTGCATACAAGCCAACCTTAATATTCTTTGGTCTTATCTTCTTGGCATCATTTTTGTCTGCCCATATCTTCTTTACAGATATAGCCTTGTATAACGGCATATACGTATTTGTAATAACGTAATTAATATTTGCGTTTCCTTCATCATCCGGTTCAATGTATGCTATATAGCTAAATGAATCCGCATCAAGCTCTGTTACGGTATATTCAATTTCTACACCTTCATCATATTTTGGAAGACCTTCCCATGTATATGTCCAACCCATTGATTCATCAATAACAATAGGCTCTGATGCCTGTTCTCCGTTCGCAAGGAGAATTACTGAAATGGAATCAGGTCTTGCCTTTGCAGCATCATTGTCATCATCCCATACTTTTCTGACACCAACACTTGTTACATTATTAGGGACATGGGTATTTACAACATTATAAATGCCATACTGGTCAACATATAACTCAAAAACATATCCTTCCGGAACGTCTATTTCATATACACTATATTCAATTTCTTCTCCGTTTTCATACTTAGGAAGATTTGTCCATGTATATGTCCAGTCATTTTCATCTGATAATGTAATTTCTTCACCGATGGCAACTAATGAATTTTCTTCAA
>CALZHV010000203.1 GCA_945787485.1 uncultured Lachnospiraceae bacterium | reverse complement strand
TCAGCCAGATACTGCTGAATCATAAGAGCGTCATTTGCATTTACGCCGTTTCCGTCACCCTGAACATCAGCATTAATTATTCCCTGTGAATCAAGTTTATTTAATGTTGGATTTCCTACGTATGAAGCAACAGCAACGGCATCAGCAATATCTACACTTCCGTCAACATTTGCATCACCGGCAAGACCGTTTACAGATGAGGAAGGATTTGTTGACGGCTCTGTTGAAGGTTCTGTTGAGGGTTCTGCACCGATAATTGTAGTTCCTCCTACAGCTCCTATTACTTCATCAATATAGAAATTATTAGTAGTTTCGGCAGTTTCAACGTAAATCTGCATATTTGTTGCATCAGACGGAATCAGATAGTTTTTATTGGCAATCTGAACCCATTCACCCTTAATTCCTGTTGCTTCAGCTATTGTTGAATACTGTGTTTCTCCGTTTGCATCGGTATACTGAAGCTTGAGATAGAATGTATCTGTTGCATCACCGTCAAAATATGTAACATTTGCACTGAAGCTGTATTCATTTCCCGGAACAAAAGCTCTTGAATTAAGTGACTTTGATGCACCGTTCCATGCGGAAGTTCTTCCTTGAACAAGGAGAGCTTCACTTCCTACAAAAGCAGTTCTTCCGCTTGTCATAATGCTTACATCTCCGCCTCTTGCCTGCCAGGAACATGTATCGCCTTCAAATCCGTCATCAAAATACCAGCCCCATTCATTAGGTTCAACAGGGTTGTTATTACCGTCTGAATAATTGCTTCCGTCACCCCATTCAGACTGCGGAATCATTGAAGTAAGTGTGGTATATGCAAGTTTCGGCTGATTGTTTTTATCATAAAGCAAAGCGTCCGAGCCTTCTTTAAGCCATGAATTTGCATCATTAGGTCCCCAGATAGCAACAAGAGTAACTCTTCCCGATGACTGCGGATTTTTATTCCAGTCCATAGCTGCCTGGAAAATTGCTTTATACTTGTCAGCTTGCTGCTGTAAAGTATATTTTCCGTTTTCAAGGCTTATATCAAGCTCTGTAATCTGAACATCACAGCCTATTGAAAGATATTTTTTCATAGCTTCGATATATGAATCTGTACCGGCAAAGCCTGTTGCATTAGCCGGAATGTGCGACTGCATGCCTACACCGTCAAGGACACCTTTTTCATAAAGAGATTTACACATATTATAAATACAGTCACGTTTATGATCCCAGTATTCATTATAATCATTATAATAAAGTTTACAGGTAGAAGGTGCATACTTTCTTGCATATGTAAAAGCTTTTTCTACAAAGCTGTTATCGCCGTAAACTGCAACATATGCTGATTTTCCGCTCTCAACATTATTGTCTCCCGGCTCTCTTGCACCGCCGTTATTAGCTGTACGGTTGGAATCATCAGATACACACTCGTTGCATATATCATATGCATAAAGGTCAAGTGTAGGATACTGCTGTTCATAAAGTGCAAAAAGATTCTTCATATAACTTTCAAGTCGTTGATCCATCACACTTGATGATACCCAATTTCCGTTAGGGTCGAAATTTTCCTTTAAGAACCATGCCGGAGTCTGACTGTGCCAAACAAAAGCATGACCTCTGAATCCTATGTTGTTTTTAATACAAAAGTCAATAATCGTAGAGGCTGCATTGAGTGATACTCCTACATTTGTACCGCTGCACTGTGATTTTACAAGAACCGAATCGGCTTTTGTTTCGTTTTCACATTCAATGCTGTTGCAGTCCTTGATTATATTAGCTGTAATTGCACTGTTTGCTACTGTACCGCCACTTCCCCAGCCTGCATTGAGAATATTTCCTACACGAAAATAATCAGCAAATTCGTCTTTAAGACCTTTTTCAGCCGTTGCAGCGAATACGGCATTCGCTTTTTTGGTTTCTTTTGTTGTAACATTGAGTTCATCAAAGATAAAATCATTTGATGTATCAGTTGTGATTGTAATTCTGAATTCACAGCTGTTTTTCGGTGCTTTATAATCTGCTGTTAATTCTGTCCATTCACCAGCTTTAACTTCCCTGGAAACAAGTTCGATTGTTTCAGATTCCTGTGTATCCATATCATCGCAAGTCAATGTAATATGGAATCTTTCATCAGTTTTGCTGAAAACGTGAATACTGTAATTATAGTCGATATCTCCTACTAAAAACAGTCCTTTTGACGCCTCTGCCCCGTCCTGAGGTGTTCGTCTTCCGCTTACGAGCATACCTCTTGATTTCTGATATCCGATATTGTCAACAGCAGTTACTGCAACATCATAATCAGTACCATGCCAGCCTTCATATGTTACTTCAAAATCGTTGTGAACTATTTCCGAAGCATACGAATCCTGAACCAATGACGGCATATAAGCAAACATACATGAACAGCAGGTTATTGCTGTTAAAACAGATGCTATTTTCTTAAATCGCATTTTTTCCCTCTCCTTTATTAAAATTAAATTTATTTCCGACTTAATTTTCTTTTTACATTTTACCACAAACAAGCAATTTTGTATAGCATATTTGTTACGGTTTTTGTATTTTTGTAATATTAGGATAATTTTTTTTTCTGTATTCCTTAGGTGTAATTCCTGTTATTTCTTTAAATATTTTACAAAAATGACTTTGCGATGAAAATCCAAGATAATTACTGATAAATACAAGACTTTTTGTAGTTTGACACAAAAGTTCTTCAGCTTCCTGAATTTTTTTTATCTTTATAAAGTCAGATAAATTGATACCGGTATTTTTTTTAAATTCTGTCGTAATTCTGCCTCGACTTTTTTTAAAATAATCTGCAATATCAGAAGTCTTAATCGGTTCAGAAATATGATTTTGAATATATTTTGATATCTCGTTTACAATTCTGGAATTATTTTCATTATAATGGTGCAATTTATTCACTCTGTCAGCAAAATCAATAATCATATGATACTGAAGATTTTTAATCCGCTCTATATCATCAAGTAATTCACATTTTTGAATATACATTTCTTCGGTAGAAAAAACTTCATCTATATCCAGTCCGGCTTCAATTCCTGCTCTTGAAACAATTGTTTCAAGTTTGATAAAAAAGTTTTTTTGATGACGAAGCAAATGTGAAGCCAGATTTCCGGAGCTTACAGACGGAATTTTTTCAGCACCATCAATTAAACCATCTACATCGCCTTTTATTACTTTTTTTATAATATCTTGTTCAATCGAAAAAGACCTTGCATAGTTAGAATAAAATTTTTCATAAGCATTTAAAGAAATTTCATTTTCTTTTAAATTTGATGAGATATTATTTTGTTCAGAATCTTTAATTCTTATATCTGAAATATCGTATATAGTTCTGTTTACAGAAAAATTATATAAGATAACAGACTGAATTATAGTATCCAAATGTATTCCTGACAGACTTTTCATTTCCGAAATAAAAAGAAAAATATCATCTTTATCAATATTAAGAAGAAACCCCAGTTTTTTAAGGTCATTATCAGGAACTTTCACTTCACTGACAGGTCCGGCAACAAATTTATAAGAATGATAATTTACAATTCCATAATACCAAAAAGATTCATATACATAATAGCTTACTTCATCATTTTTTTCAAAAATTTTATTCAGACATAAATCAATTGGGTCAACTGTAATATTTACCGGGGAATAAAAGTAAATTTTATCCTTTTTATGATAAAGGCGAACAGGGAAAGCAAACATATTGGCAAACTGCCGGCTTAAATACATTAATTCTTCCTGTTTTATTTCTGAATTTTCACAATTATTCATTACAATATCAGCCTCTTTCCTAAAAACAACAAAAAAGATACTTAAAAGTAATATCCTCCCCCACCTGTAGAGGAGAGAGCTTCCTCTTATTATGAGCAGTCGGTTCTCGTTCGATAGCATCAATGTACTAAGCCCGGCCGTTATCAGATACAGACTTTCCAAAGTGTAACCTTTATTTGGATATATTCTGAATTTATATGCTTTCTTTAATACTTTTAACTC
>CALZHV010000202.1 GCA_945787485.1 uncultured Lachnospiraceae bacterium | reverse complement strand
GCCAAATAAACATTTGCCAATGTCTGCGCCTCAATACCCTGGGCAGCATCAACAACAAGAATTGCGCCTTCACACGCAGCAAGACTTCTTGATACCTCATAATTAAAATCAACATGTCCCGGAGTATCAATCAGATTAAAAATATATTCTTCGCCATCATTTGCCTTATATACAATTCTGACAGACTGGGCTTTTATTGTAATCCCTCTTTCTCGTTCGAGGTCCATATTATCCAAAACCTGATTCTGCATTTCACGACTTGTGAGCAGACCTGTTTTTTCAATAATTCTGTCAGCCAATGTAGATTTTCCATGATCAATATGTGCAATAATACAAAAATTTCTAATTTTGCTTTGGTCTAAATGAGCCATTTTTATCTCCTAACTATCCTTGTGCATAATTAAAAAAAGTATATCATATGTATTAAATCCAAATCAACTATTTATCTCTTAAAACTTCATTAAGGATATATGCAAGTGGTTTCATTGCATTTTTCGCTTCTTCAACAGTATTTGTCTGAGCTCCCACTTCAACTAAAGTCGCTCTTGGCATTTTATCTAAGTTAAAGCTGTAGCCTCTTATATAAATTCTTCTCATAAGCTCACCGTATTTTTCTTTACCTGCAAGATGCATTTTCAGACTAAAGCTTAAATTTTCTATCTTATGCGGATTATATAAATAATCAATATCTCCATTCAGATTAGTTCTACTCACTCCATTTAAAAACATTATCTGCGCTGTAGGTTTTCCGTATATCGTTTTTACTAATCTTACATCCTCCCGTACACCGTCTCTATGTAAATCTATAATTACTTCTATCGTTGGATATTCTTCTAAAATTTTGTCTACCGCTTCTCCTGATAATGTATAAGCATAGCTTCTGTCAAGCACTCCGTCTACCATGTCATATACATTTCTGTCATGATACGCTTTGATTTTGTACTTTTCCCACAGTTGCTTTTGCAATTCATCTCCAATACCTATTACCGTATCTTCGGTAACACCCTCTCTGCTGTCTGCAAAAGTTTCACTACCATGAGTGTGATATATCAAAATTTTATAATCCTCTGTATTTAAATCAATTGTCATGTCCATTCCCAACAGTTTTTCAACATCAAGTTCTTCTTCCTTTATATTGGTAGTACTATCTACAACATAACAATTGTTTACGAGAAAATCAAAATCGCATAAATTTTTATAATCATATATTATAGGTGTAATGTCAGAATTACTTACAACATCCACAACATCCTCTTTAGTTTCATCGCTTGTACTTTGTTGTAATTCCGTACATATTTCATCAACCTTTTTCTTATAGGCCTCAGTAGCAGTAGCAATATTGCTGTCAGTAGATGTAGCCGTATTTTCAGAATCATTTTCTGTTATTATATTACCGTTTCTATCGTGGTCAAAAAACTTTTCATAATTTTCAAGGTAAGAAGTATCAATCATTTGTGGAAAAACATCTTCCATGATTGTCTGCTCATAATTTCCATCGCATAAAATCAGCTCATTTCTAATTTGCTGATATACAAAAACTGAAATGAGCCTGTTTCTTGTTAGCAAAACAAGGAGAAGTCCAAATAATATTATGCTTATTATATATGATAAATAATTATTAAATCGTCCCATGCTACATTATATGCTTTTGAATTTTTTATCATACTAAAAACATATTAATTGCATCAGATATTACACAACTCATTTTTCTGACTTCTTCATCTATATTTTTAGGTGTAACAAAGAAATCATTAAATTCTTCGCTTAATTCTACATCTTCACTCACAATCCCGTTTATTATGGCATGAACGGAAATAACAGTCGGAATTCCAATTGCTATAACCTTTGTTTTAAGTGTATCATAACTAATTTCTATTCTGTCATTACCTACACCTGACCCCGGTGTTATCCCCGTATCACACAATTGTATCGTATTGTTTAATCGATGAACATCTCTTGCTGCCAATGCATCAATAGCTAACACTGCATCCGGCTTAATATATTCACATATTTGCTTTAAAATTATTCCTGAATCAATACCGGTCTGACCCATTACACCGGGACTTATTGCACAAAGATTTATCTTATTATCTATTATTCCTTCCTTAATCAGATGTCTCGTTATAAATAATTTATCGACCGTAAACGGACCAAGAGCGTCAGGTGTAACATACCTATTTCCTAATCCGATAACAAGGATTTTTTTACAATCCCCTATCATCCACTTTAATCTTTCATGTAACAGCGCTGTAACCATTTTCAAAACATGATTGTCTTCTCTATTTCCATTTTCTATTGTTATATATATTCCTCTTTTTTTTCCTAATTGTTTTTCTGCCTCTTCATCTTTGACATAAATAATATTTTCTTTTATGTTACCCTCGCAATATTCATTATCTTTTTGTTTAATTCCTTTACACTTTTCTTTTATCTGGCTTTGTAATTCTATTGCAAGATCTGTTCTTCCAAAACTAAGCATAAAAAATACTCCTTATTATCAATTAATAAGAAGTATTATATCCTTTGTTTTATAAAATATTAGTTTGTAAGCTTTTGAATTATCATTTGTAATGCCTGCTCGACAGAAGTATTATCAGCTTCAATAATTATATCTGCATACTTTTCATATAAAGGATATCTTTCCTCGTATATATCCTCTAAGGTTTTACCGGGCCTCATGACAATTCCTCTTGTTGTGATATCGGTAATTCTCCTCTTAAGTTCTTCGCAGCCAAGTTTTATATAAACAACAACACTGCCTTTTTTTAGATTTTCCATTGCTTTTGCACCAAATATTGCACTACCGCCTGTTGCCACTACCGTATTTTCAACATTTATATCGCTTAAAATTGTATTTTCCAATTGTAAAAATGCATCTATACCTTCATTCTCTATTATTTTGAACAATTTATTTTTGCATCTGTTTTGTATTACAATGTCAGTATCAAGAAAATCATAACTCATAGCTTTTGCAAGTAAAACTCCGAGTGTGCTTTTTCCTGAACCCGGCATTCCTATTAAAATAATATTATTCATTGTTTGTTCTTCCATTCAAGTAATTATTATTCCATTAAAGTAATTATTATTCGTTACATCTGCTTACGTACCACTTTATATTCATCACCATTTTTGTAATACGGACAGCTGTAATGCGAATCTGACATAAATCTATATAATTCATCCTCATCAAGATTCACATCACAAACATAGCTTTCATAATCTTCATCATATACATAATATGCACAGAAATCACAGCTTGAAGCCGGCTTTTTTTCTTTCTTATTATTCATTAATCCAAAACCACCTGATAATCAGTTATTTCTACTATCTTGTCCCAATTATCCTTTTCCGCATAATCATATACTCCAAGAACATCGAAACCTGATTTTTTTGCCGTTTGTGCGGCAAAAAAAGAATCTTCACATATAATACAATCATCTATCGATAATTTCAACTCTTCACATGCCTTCAAATAAATATCCGGCTCATGTTTCGATGCACCGACCATAGAACATGTCAAGATTCCTTTAAAATATTTCAGAACACCATTTCTTTTTAATGCCATCCTCGCCATATTGTATTCCGTAGCCGTGGCAACTATCATATCAATATTATTATTGTACAGGTAAGTTATGAGGCTCATAGCCTTTTCTTTAAGCAGCAGTTCATTTTTATATAAATTGCCGGTCATTTCAAAAACCTGTCCCATTATTTCCTCTTCCGAAAGAGGAAGCTCATATTTGTCCTTTAAGTATTTTGCTCCCAAAGGAACCGTCATAGTCTTTACTACCTTATCTACGTCCCTGTCCGGCTCTTTCCCATGCATAATAAGGAACTTTGAACAGAATGTATCCCACATTGCCATACTATCCAAAATAGTACCATCCATATCAAAAATAAATCCTTTTTTATTTTGGATTAATATATCAAGCTGTTGCTTGTTTTCAATCATATTATTCATTGTCCAATAACCTCATTGAGCTTACTATTTA
>CALZHV010000201.1 GCA_945787485.1 uncultured Lachnospiraceae bacterium | reverse complement strand
ATTTGATAAGAAAATTGTCAAATTTTCCTATCAAATAAAAATTACCCGTCAATATTTTGACGGGTAAAATGTATTTACTTTATGAAATCTGTATTTTTTAAATACATGATGCATATTTTTCATTAAAAGCAGACAATGGCATAGGTTTTGCATAATAATATCCTTGCGCTATCTCACATCCGCATTCATTTAAAAATCTGGCCTGCTCTATTGTTTCTACTCCTTCTGCAATGATATCAAGACCTATATCATGAGTCATAGTTATAGTATGTCTTACAATTGATTTTCCTCTGTCTGATTCAATAAAATTATTGAGAAAACCTCTGTCTATTTTTATAACATCAAACTGAGTATCCTTGAGCATATTAAGTGATGAATATCCTGTTCCGAAATCATCCATCAACAACGTAAAGCCCCGCTGTTTAAGTTCTTCTATACCTCTGCTAACTGCAATATCATCTAACGTTTCTGTTATCTCAATCTCAAGATATTTCTTTTCTAAATCATACTTTTTTAAAAGTTCTTCAAGATATTCAAGATATGTATCATTCTGCATATGTTTTCTTGAAACATTAACAGATATGGGAACCATCTTTTTGCCTTCTTTTTTCCAATTTGCAAGACACTTACATGCTTCTTCCCACATATATCTGTCCAGCTTAACAACAAATCCGTTTTTTTCAAATAACGGAATAAAGTCCATCGGTGGTATCATGCCCTTTTCGGGATGCATCCATCTTACAAGAGCTTCAGCACCAACAACTTCTTCAGATGAAATACTGAATTTAGGTTGAAGAAACATCTCAAATTCGTGTTTATTTAATGCCTTTTCCATCTGGTCTTCAATCCATTTTTTGTTATTGGCAGTTTTTTCCATATTATCCTCAAAAAAAGCTACATATTTGAGTGCATTATTTTTTATGCTCTGTCTTGCAAAAGCAGCTCCGTCTCCGAATTTGCGAAGATTCTTTGTTTTATCTTTTACAAAATTTATTCCAAATACAAGTCGATATTCAATATCCTTGTATCCCTGTAATAAATCTCTGATATTTTCAATAAAATCTAATAATTCATTTTTTTCTGAATATGGTGTTACTACCATAAAAACATCCGCCGTTAATCTGACATAAAGCTGTTGGTCGTTACATACGTATTTTAGCGTATTAATAATATATTCAAGTATCTCATCACCAACACTTTCACCATATTGTTGATTTATCAGCTTAAAACCTGCAATATCAAACTGTATAAGAGCATAATCTTTATCCGGATTTTGCTCAAATAACTTTTTAACCTCTCTGTTAAAGCTCTCCGGATTCTTATCATTTGTAATAACCTTTGCCAATTGATAACGATAGCTTTCTTCAGGGTCTAATTCTTCCACTCTGCATAGTGCAGCTGACAAATATTCATTTTTATGAAATTTTAAATATAAAGTAATTTTAAAATCTGAATAGTAACCTTTTACAGTCATCATTGAAAATGAAAATGATAGATTTCTTTTATTTTGCAGAATACCTTCGCTTCTACCATTCACACATTCTCTTAAATTATTAATCAAACGCTCATATCCTATTCTATCTTTTTCCGAAACTATTGACTTCAAACCTGCTAATCCATCGTTTATATAATACTTTTCATCAATCAAAGAACATCCGGAATTAACAACCTGCCAACCGGCTTCACGTTCCCAAAACATAACTAATATATCGTTATCAACAAAATACGAACCGGTTATATCTATTATCTTTTCTGTCATAGCTTCTCCTCCCTACGTTATTCAAGCGTTCTTATTTCGCAATCTTCTTATGATATATTATTGGCATTCTTCAAACTTTAAAATATATGATAAATTATAACATAAAAATACAAAAAGCTGTATTTTAAATAATTATTTATAATAATTTATATTTGATAATTTATTAAAAATAATTAATAGTTCTCAAGAAAATGATGACATTGCCCATTTTCCTTATACGCAATAACAGTATTCAGATTAACATTTTCTACACTTTTGAAAATATTTGCTTCTACGAATTTGTTAGTCTTTTTCATTTCAGCTATCAAATGTTTAATTTCCAGTCTTTTTGATACAGAAGTTCCATCATCCCTGCAGCTCGAACAATTCTCCGTAAAATGGCAGGCACACTGTAGAAAATGAAGTTCATTATAATCTCTCCAATGCTTTATATCATCCTCTCTTATCAAATAAAGAGGTCTGATTAATTCCATTCCTTCAAAGTTTGTGCTGTGAAGCTTAGGCATCATAGTCTGAACCTGACCGCCATAAAGCATGCCCATTAAAATTGTCTCAATAACATCATCATAATGATGTCCCAGTGCAATCTTATTACAGCCAAGCTCCTTAGCCTTGCTGTATAAATGTCCTCTTCTCATTCTTGCACAAAGATAACATGGTGACTTGGAAACTGTATCAACTGCATCGAAAATATCGGACTCAAAAATAGTAATCGGAATATTCATAAGCTTTGCATTTTGCTCAATGATTCTTCTGTTTGCCTCGCTATATCCCGGGTCCATAACTAAAAATGTAAGTTTAAAATCAAACTTATTATGTTTTTTTAGCTCCTGAAAGAGCTTTGCCATAAGCATTGAGTCCTTACCGCCGGAAATACAAACCGCTATATGATCATTTTCTTTTACTAGCTCATACGTATTAATCGCTTTTGTAAATCTGGAAAATAAAACCTTATGAAATTTCTTTTGTATACTCTTTTCTATCTGTTCAAGTCGCTCTTTTTCTTTTCCTTCAGCTTCTTTAAACTTATACATCAGATAAGCGTGATATCCTCCCATAAGAGAATATGCATCAAATCCGTTGTCTCTGAGATAATTGGCTATATCAAGACTCGCTATGCCTTTCATACAATAAACAACAACCTTCTTATTCTTATCTATCTCGTTTATTCTGTCTTTGAATTGTGGCTCCGGGATTGATATTGCGCCAGGTATCATTCCGTAAGATAAAGCTTCCTCATCTCTTACGTCAACAATGGTAACGCTGTCTTTATCATATTTAAACAATTCTTCAATTGTGATTTCATATTTTGTATTTTCATTGCAGCACATAATATCACCTGTTCTCTATTTTTATGTTTATGAACTTTCAAATATTATTAGGAAAATCTTATTAAAAATTCAATTATCTTTTTTTGTTTTGATTATATCATACTTTCAGTATAACTAAAACTTTATAAGCCTATCACATAAAAAATTGACCTTAAAGATCTCGAAAGTCTTTAAAGTCAATACATATCAAGCTGCTAACGGGAATCGAACCCGTGACCTCCGCACTACCAATGCGACGCTCTACCGACTGAGCCATAGCAGCAACTTTATGTTATTTTAACACATGTACGATAATAATTGATTTACTCAAATATGTCAAGCTATACAATAATGACAACCTTGTACATTATCATACTTGTGCACTACAACCTTTGCATAACAGTCTTGTGCATTATCAGACTTATATATTACAGTCTTGTGCAATTATTAATCTTGTTTCTTATCCTTGAAAGCGCATTTCCGATAGATTTTTCTGATTTACCGGTTTTTTCGGATATTTCTGCATATGAAAGTCCATCAAGGAAAAGATCAAACACTGTTTTTTCTAATGAGCTTAACTCCTCATATATTATCTTTTTAAGATTTGCAATACTTTCCTTTGCTATAACCTGCCTTTCGGGTTCGAATGTTTCCGAAGCCGTAAGATTTTCCAAGAGTGAAAAGCCTTCATCTCCACTTTCTACATACAAAGACAGATAACAGTTTAGAGGCTGATGTTTCTGACGATTAGACATTGTTATGGCTGTCTTTATTTGCGACCTTATACATAATGTAGCAAATGTAGAAAACTGGATATTCTTTGTAACATCAAAAGCCCGTATAGCCTTAAAAAGCCCAATCATTCCTTCCTGGGTGAGATCCTCCATCTCTGATCCAATTATAAATAATGAACGGACTTCTTTTTTTACAAGAGTTCCATATTTTTT
>CALZHV010000200.1 GCA_945787485.1 uncultured Lachnospiraceae bacterium | reverse complement strand
CAATATCTATGAAGGCGAGAGCGTTCTCGTGGCAGCAGGTCTTTTCAGCAGACCTATTTTGACAAGTGTAGGCATAGATATTCCGATGACTAATTCATTGCTTGAAGCACTTGTTACAGAGGCTGAGCCACATATGTTTGATCAGATGCTTGGTACTGCAGAAGCAGATTTCTATGGACATCAGACAAAGCATGGTTCATTTGTATTTGGTGGTTCTTCAGGCTTGGAAAGATATAACAAGGATAACGGAACACCTGTTACAAACAGCAAAACAGCTCCTTGTATATGCAGAGGTATTATAAAGTATTTCCCGGATTTGGCAAATGCAAAAATAGTAAGAACATGGGCAGGATGGATGGATGCTTCATCGGATGGAGTACCTTCTATCGGTAAGGTGGATGAAATTCCGGGCTTATATGTTGCATGTGCATTTAACGGTCATGGCTTTGGTATTGCACCTGCGGTTGGTGAACAGCTTGCAAAGCTTATCGTTACAGGCAATACGGATATTGATTTATATGATCTTAGATATGACAGATATAAGGCAAAAATTTAAATAAAAGCAAAGAATTGAACAATTTAAAAATGCGTAAAATTGCTGTTATAATATTTTGTTTTGCAATATAATGAAATAGTACAATATTGAAATGAAAAATAGATAAGGAGGAAACTATGAATAATTTTAAATTTTGTGTTCCTACAGATATAAGATTCGGAAAAGATGCAATTGAATGTCTGCCTGAAGAACTTGAAAAATATGGCAAAAAAGTTTTGCTTGTATATGGTGGAGGAAGTATAAAAAAAACAGGCTTATATGATAAGGTATATTCGCTGTTAAAGGATTTTGAAATATATGAGCTTCCGGGCATTGAGCCAAACCCAAAGCTAACATCTGTTGAAAAAGGTGCTCAAATATGTAAAAAAGAAAATATAGATGTGATTTTGTCAGTTGGAGGAGGAAGCTGCATAGATGCATCAAAGCATATTGCCTGTGCAGCTTACTATGATGGAGAACCATGGGATCTTGTTCTCGACAGAAGCAAAGTGGAAAAAGCACTTCCTATAGCGGTTGTATTAACAATTTGTGCTACAGGCTCTGAAATGAATTCGGGTGCTGTTATAAGCAATGAAGCTACACATGAAAAGCTGGAAATAAATTCCCCTTTGCTATATCCGGCACTTTCGATATGTGATCCTACATATTTATACACACTCCCGAAAAGACAGACGGCAGCAGGAACAGCAGATATAATATCACATGTTCTTGAACAGTATTTTCAGCCAAATGACGGCGCTTTCGTAACAGACAGGTTGTCCGAGGGAATACTTAAAACATGTTTTAAGTATGGCCCGGTTGCTATGAAAGAGTCGGATAATTATGAAGCAAGATCAAATCTTATGTGGGCAAGTACAGTTGCGTTGAATCATCTGCTTACTGTCGGAAAGGGAGGAGCATGGACTGTTCATCCGATTGAGCATGAGCTTAGCGCGTTTTATGACATAACTCACGGTGATGGCCTTGCAATATTAACACCTGCATGGATGGAATATGTGTTGTGCGATAAAACAGTTGACCGTTTTGCCATGTATGCTGAAAATGTATGGGATATAGCAGGAGATGACAAATACGAGGTTGCTAAAAAGGGAATTCAAGCGACAGCGGATTTCTTTAAAGAGATGGAATTGCCTGCAACATTAAGAGAAGTAGGAATTGATTCGGATAAATTTGAGGAAATGGCGGAAGAAGCGGTAAGAACAAGCGGTGTTTCAACAAGAGCATATTTCCCATTAGATAAAGATGATATAGTAAAAATATTTGAAATGTGTAAATAATTAAGTATTAATAAATAAAATGGTGCCGAAAAAAATTTTCGGCATCTTTTTATTTTACATTAATAATATATGTAAAGATTGTTGTAATTTTTCAGAAAAAAACAAAGAAAAATAAACGACTTTAACAATTGACAAAAGAAAGTCGCATCTATATAATATCATCAACATATTTAGGTAAATAAATTTAACTAAAAAAATTGCATGACTGCGGAGGTTGATAAATGAGAAGAGTTGTAGTTACCGGTTTGGGTGCGGTCACTCCAATTGGAAACAATGTAAGAAAAATGTGGGAATCAATTGAAAATAGCAAATGCGGTATTGCACCTATTACAAACTATGACACAGCAACAAGGAAGGTGACGTTAGCAGGAGAGGTTAAGAATTTTAATCCGCTCGATAAACTTGATAAAGCCGAGGCAAGACGAATGGACAGATTTACGCAGTTTGCCATAGTTGCATCTATGGAAGCGTTAGAAGACTCCGGAATAGATACATCGGTTGAGGATATGGAAAGATGTGGAGTGATGGTTTCGAGTGCTATTGGAGGACTTAGCACAATTGAGCAGGAGTGTAACAGAGGTAATGCTAAAGGCTTTGACAGAGTATCGCCACATTATATTCCTATGTCTATCATAAATATGGCAGCAGGTAATATTGCGATTAAGTTGGGATTTCACGGGATGTGCAGTTGCGTTGTAACTGCTTGTGCAGCATCAACAAATGCTATTGGTGATGCATTCAGACAAATTAGAGACGGATATCAGGATGTAATTGTAGCAGGAGGAACTGAGGCGAGTATTTCTTCATTCGGAATAGGCGGATTTACAGCTATGAAAGCTTTGAGTACTTCTACAGACCCAAACAGAGCTTCCATACCATTTGATAAAGAAAGAAGTGGCTTTGTTATGGGAGAAGGAGCGGGAATACTCGTGCTCGAAGAGTATGAACATGCCATAAAGCGTAATGCACATATTTACTGTGAAATGGTTGGATATGGTTCGACGTGTGACGCATTTCATGTAACTGCTCCGGATCCGGAGGGAAAATATGCGGCAGCATGCATGAAGCAGGCAATTAGTGATGCAGGCATAAAGCCTGGTGATATTAATTATATAAATGCACACGGAACATCAACATATTTAAATGATGTAAGTGAAACGAAGGCAATTAAGCTTGCTTTTTCAGACTGCTATGACAAATTGATGGTAAGCTCTACAAAATCAATGACAGGACACTTGTTAGGTGCAAGCGGGGGAGTTGAGGCAATCATTACTGCATTAAGTGTATACAAAGATCTTGTACCGGCAACAATAAATTACAAGGTGCCGGATGAAGAATGTGACCTTGATGTTGTACCAAATGAAGCAAGACGTGTTACCGTTAATTACGCAATGTCTAATTCACTCGGTTTTGGTGGACATAACGCATCGATAATTATGAAAAAATATAAATAACTTCAAAAAATATAAATTTTTTTAAATATTTGCATCTGGCATTTGCAATGAAATGAATAATAGTTTATGATTGTAATAGTACATTTGGGAGGGGTAATATGTTACAATCAGCTTTTAATAATGTCTATATGAAGTTTAAACTTCATTTTTATGAAAAAGTTTTTGAAAAATTTCAGGACAGGGAAGCCAGTTTAACGACGGTAGAAACATTTTGTATGGAAATAATATATGCTCTTAAAAATCCAACTGTAAACGAATTTGCAAGAGTAACCAATATTTCTTCGCCGAATGCCGCATATAAAATAAACAATCTTGTGAAAAAGGGATATCTGAGAAAGATTCAGTCAGAGACAGACAAAAGAGAATATCACCTTGAGGCGACACAGAAATATCTCGATTATTACAACATAAGCTACAATTATATAGATGTAGTTATGAAGAGAATCGAGAATAGACTGGAACCTGAAGAGCTCGAAACATTGGTAAAGGTACTTAATATTATCGATGAGGAGCTCATGCCGGAGGTTAAGCTGTAGTTTTTGATTGACCGATTAAGAGGTGTGAGTAGTCGAAATAGCGGAGAATATTTTTCTGCTATTTCGACTTTTATTTTATATAAATAAGAATATTATTCGAATTTTGTGTCAGCATTATTTCGGGAGGATGCGGTAAAAAAATATGAAACTGGAGCGAACATTAAATACAAAAAGGAATATTTTTGTAGGTGAAATAGACAGA
>CALZHV010000199.1 GCA_945787485.1 uncultured Lachnospiraceae bacterium | reverse complement strand
AATCAAACAAGAAATCAAACAAAAAAAATAACAATATTAATAAACAAAAACTAATAATAACATCAAGAAAAAGGGGTAAAAAACATGGAAAGAGAAAAAATATTATTATATAGTGTACCGGCTCAAATGCACAGATTAATTGCAGATATCTGTCTCTCTATGGGGATTGAATGTAAAAAGATAGTATCGAGAAGGTACAATGAGGCTGTCGGACTTCATGCAGGAATTTTGGAGGCGAACAGAACAATTCCAAGATATGAAGATGGAGATTTGCCTGAACCGATGGTTGTATTTTTTGGAATGAACAACAGTCGCAAGCAGGAGTTCCTTCATTTGTGTGATGAGAAGAAGCTGCAGGAAGGAATAGTAATGACAATGATAACAAAGGATAACATGAAATTCACACCTACATATCTTTATGCAATTACAAAAAAAGAAATAATGGCAAGTGAGAATTAAAAAAAATTTATTGTAAAACGTAAAATAGATATAAATGGCAAATATTGCTCACACTCTGTCGATAAATTGCATTTGATAATAATGCTACTTAGTATTATAATAATATGATAGCTAATGATTAATATATAGTTAAGACCTAAAAGGTAGGAAGCATAAGATGAAATTTATACATATTGCAGATGTTCATTTAGGCGTCAAACCGGACCGCGGAAGAACATGGAGTGACGAAAGAGCGCTTGAAATAGAACAAAGCTTTTATAACATATTGGATATATGTGAGGAAGATGAAATAGACCTTCTGCTGATAGCAGGAGATTTGTATCATAATCCGCCAACTGTTCAACAGCTCAAAAATCTTGATTACAGACTGGGAAAACTGCCAAAAACAAAAACAGTTATTATAGCCGGTAATCATGATTATATAGAGGAAAATTCGCCTTGGGAGACATATGAATTTTCTTCCAATACCGTGTTATTTCCAAGAGACAGAGCCGTAAATCTCTACTTTGAAGACATAAATGTGTGTATTACAGGATATAGCTACGGCAGGCAGGAATATACGGAACGTATACTTGAACGTTTGCGTCCGGGCAGAGAAGGCGCATACAATATTATGCTCGGCCATGGCGGAGACAAGGAGCATATGCCTTTTTCAAAAGAAAAACTTGCTGACGCAGGCTTTGACTATATTGCGCTCGGACATATTCACAAACCGGCACATCTGATTAAAAATAAGATGTGTTTTTCCGGTTCATTAGAGCCTATCGATTACACGGAAACAGGTCGCAGGGGATATATTTATGGAGAAGTGACAGAAAATGGAACAACAAAGATTAACTGGATTCCATCAAATGTCAGAAGCTATATTAATATGTCTATAGATGTTCTGCCTGATTACAGCAATGCACAGATTCGTGATATTGTTGAAAATGAGATAGCAAAGCAGGGTAAAGAAAATATTTACCGTATTATGCTCAAGGGACGAATAGATAACGGATTAGAGATAAATCTTAGTGCACTTACGAGAGAGTATTGTATAAATCAAATTATAGATAAGACCCAATATGACTATGATATAAATGAATTGCTTGCGGGTAATGACAATAATCTTCTTGGAAGATTTATAAAAACATTGATGGATGAGAATAGCACCGAGGATGCAGAGATAAGAAATAAAGCTTTACGATATGGCATAGAGGCATTTTTGGGTGTCGGAGAAGAATAATGTATTTTAACAAGCTATTACTTAAAGATTTTGGAAAATTCAATAACAAAGAAATTGAGCTGAAAAAAGGCCTTAATCTTGTATACGGAGATAATGAAGCAGGAAAGACGACAATAAAGGAATTTATTGTCGGAATGCTTTATGGAATAGATAAGTCAAGAGGAATAGCAGCCAAACATGATAATTATGAACTTAGAAAGCCGTTAGACGGAAGAGGTTATTCCGGAAAGGCATATATCGTGGATGATGACTCTACATATCTGGTTGAGAGAAGCTTTTTGAGGCACAACAGAAAACTTAGTGTCCTCAATATTCAGACGGGAAGGGAAATAGATACAAGAAATAAAAATTCTCTTCACGGAAGCTTGTTTGAGCTGGATAAGGATACATATATAAACACCTTGTGTATTGGAGAACACGGTGCAAAGCCCGGTAAGGAATTAGCTACGAATCTCAATAATTATTTGTCTAATCTGGCTACGGCAGGCTCTGCCGATATAGACAAAGAAGCTGCGATAGAAAGACTTAAGGCTGAAAGAAGAAAGCATGATGTCAGACCTATAGAGAACAAGCTTGATCAGATAAGTGAAGAGCTTGCACAGTATGTAAGGGTGGATGACGAACTAAAAAATGTAAGACAGCAGATTAAAGATTTAGACGAAGAATTTGCACTGGAAACAGCAAGAAGAAAAAGAGAAGCAAGAAGACTTATCGAGAGTAAAAATGGTTCAAGCTATGAAGAAAATGAAGAGATAAATGAGGATTTAGATGAACTTTCAAAGTCTGCTGTATTTCTTGATGCAGACCTCCTTAAGGATTACAAGGAGGAAAAGAAGCTTACTGACAGGCTGTGGTTTATATTACTGACAGGCTTGTTTGTAATCGGTGTAATTGCACTGCTCGTTTATATTCTTCCTTTTGAGACAGCTATAAGACAGTTATTCATTATATGTACTGCATTGTTTGTAGCAGTAACAATAGTTGAGGATTTGTATGCAAAGGGTGCATTTAATGGAGAAGAAGCACCTCCGTCAGAAGAAGAATTTCAGCGCGTTTTATATCAGCTTGAGAGAAAAACGGAAGCATATGAAGAAGTTGAAATCGATATGTCATTTGCAACAGAGTATGCTGACAAAAAGGCTGACCTAAGACTTGTTGAAAAAAATCTCCTTGAGAAAAAGGAACAGCAAAAGATTCTCGATGACGAATACAAGGTTTACGTTGGCAAGAAGAAGGAAATAGAGAAAGAAATCCATGCCATTAATCTTGCGATTAATACGATAAACGAGATGTCATCTAATATACATGACGATTTTGGATTTCTTATTAATGACAATATATCAGATATTGTTTCTAAGATTACAGATGGCAAATACGAAGATGTCAAGCTTGATGAGAAGCTTTCTGTTATGGTTAGAGACGGAGATGGGTATATTGGCGTCGAATATTTAAGCGCAGGAACAGTTGAGCAGATTAATCTTGCGATAAGACTTAGTGTTGCAAGACTTTTGTGCAGAGACAGGATGCCTCTTATTGTAGATGATATATTCACAAACTATGATGAAAACAGATTGGTAAATACACTTGATTGTCTTAAGACAATTGATACGGAACAGATAATATTGCTTACATCAAATCCTCATATCGGTGATATGTTAGATGATCTTGATATGGATTATAACTATGTTGAGTTGTAAAATGAAATGCTGTTTATTTATTATTACCAATCAAATAAATGATATTGTACATAGCTTACTTGGAAATGTTGCATTTATATAGCGTCCAAGCACATGGCATTTATGACATGTGCTTGGACGCTTTTTTAAATCTGGATTTCAATATGAACAAAGCAGTACCCGAAATCAAAAAAGCTACCGCTTGTTCATTTAACAGCTTTTCCAAATTATATTCTTAAATGAAAAACAAAATTTCAGTCTGAAGATGGAAAAATTTATATTTTACATAATATTTATGTTGTATTTCGTCTTTTTTCAAGTAAAGTGCACAAACAGCAGGTATAACGACACGAGTGACCTTGCTTTTGCTATGTGATTTTTTTATTATTATGTTAGAAGTGGCAACTATATGATTGATTAGAGTTACATCTGAAATTCAAAATCATGTAAGTTTCCATATTACGTTCATCCCTTATTTTTGAACGCTCGTTCCGGTTTTTCAATTTATGGAAAATAAACTGCTATAAAAAGAAAAATATATTTTTCAACACATAAAAAATGCAATTTTTGCTGAAAAACCGTCATTTTTTGCAAAATCTATTGTAAAAAAAAGGACAATAATATTATTAAGTGCAACTATTTATATCATGTGAAAATAATAGATAATAAA
>CALZHV010000198.1 GCA_945787485.1 uncultured Lachnospiraceae bacterium | reverse complement strand
CAATATGCGGACAGGCAGACAGTATTTCATCTTAACAGCGATCGTGTCATTTATTTCAACAGATTCCTTGAAGTGGTGCACGAGCTGGGTATACCAATGAAGATTGTAGATGGAAATACCTTCAATAAAGAGCTGCAAAACACTATAACAAGTAACAGCACGGAATATATCTTTGAGGCATTCCAAAATGATATGGATGAGAACGGACAGCTTGTCTACGACAGCAACATCCGCATTGAAAATGATTTTACACTGTGGTTCTTAAAGAAACTTGGATTTGAGTGGAATGAAACAGACATGGAATATATCAGTGGTTATATAGAGTATTTCCGACAAATCGGTTATCTGGAGGTGTAGTATGAAGAATAAACCTTATGCACTATATGATTTGCCTGTCATACGTGACCTGAAGGATATGATCATTAAGAAGGTTGAACAAAACCCGGAAAAAATAGCCTTTAGCTATTCAATTAAAAGAGAAGGGTTAGTAAACAAAACATATAAAAATTTTTGGGATGACATTACAGCTTTTGGTACATGGCTGCATAAAAATGATATGAAGGGTAAACATATAGCAATTATGGGAGAAAACTCGTACCAATGGTTAGTTTGCTTTTTTGCGATAACATGTGGAGGAAGCGTGGCAGTTCCTTTGGATAAGGAACTGCCGGCCAAAGAAATATCCAATTTGCTTTCAAAGTCTGATGCAGAGGTATTGATATATTCAGATTCCTATAATGATGTGGCAGATGATGCCATTAAAATGCTGGTACAGGAACATGATGAAAGACAGGGATTTATGTCATTCAAAATGTCAGAGCTGGAAGTCTTTATCAGGCAGGGAATGGAGCTGCTTGCAAAGGGATGTAATTCATATGTTGATTATGAGATAGATACAGAAAAAATGTGCTGTATAATGTTTACTTCCGGCACTTCCGGAAGCAGCAAGGGCGTTATGCTTAGTCAGGACAATATCGTTGCAGATATAAATGGGGGTTGTCGTATATTTGTGTTGGAGGGTAGTACAATAGCGGTTTTGCCTTTTCATCATGCATTCGGTCTTGTAGTTGCCGTTCTTATGGTTATTCATTACGGACAGACCATTTACATTAACCATAGTCTAAAAAAACTTCGAAAAGATTTAGAGATTGCAAAACCACAGACAATGTTTCTTGTACCACTGTTTGTAGAGACACTTCATAAACAGATATTTACAACCGCCGGGAAGGATGGGAAAGACAAAGCCTTACGAAAGCTTATGAAGCTTAGCAATATTTTGCTAAAGGTGGGTATAGATATAAGACGTACATTATTCCGGAGTGTTTTGCAGGCATTTGGCGGAAAAACAGAATATATTATCTGTGGTGGTGCACCTTTGGGAACTCAATATATAAAGGACTTTAGAAGCTGGGGAGTAGAGATATTAAACGCATACGGAACTACAGAATGTTCCCCGGGAGTTGCCGTAAACAGAAACTATTATCATAAGGACGGGGCAGCCGGTATAAGCATTGACGGAATACAGATAAAGCTTGGTGATGACAATGAGGTTATGGTAAAGGGACCTATTGTTATGATGGGTTATTACAAGGATACGGCTGCTACAAACGAAGTGCTTAAAGACGGATGGTATTATACCGGCGATTTAGGATATATAGATGAGGGTGGATTCCTTACTTTAACGGGACGGAAAAAGAATCTTATTATTCTAAGCAACGGAGAAAATGTATCTCCTGAGGAGCTTGAAGCTGATTTTTATAGGTATGAAGCGGTTAAAGAGATTCTTGTATACGGCGAAAACCAAATGATAGTGGCAGAGATTTATCCGGATACAGATTACGTAACTGAAAATGTTGAAGAAGGAAAACTTCAGGAATACTTCGATGAGATATGCAGAAAGGTAAATAGGAATCGTCCGGTCTATAAACAGGTAGGGATGATTCGTTTGCGTGATGATGAATTTCCAAAGAATACAAGTAAAAAAATATTACGATATTAGGAGAATGAAAGATATGTTAGAAAAAATAATTGATATATTATCAGATTTTACGATGCAAGATAAAGAAAATATAACAAAGGAATCAACTTTGGTAAATGATTTAGGGTTAAATTCTTTGGATGTAATCAATGTGATAGTCGCATTTGAAGAGGAATTTGATATTGAGATACCGGATTCAAAGATAAAAGAAATGGTAACTGTGGGAGATATTGAGGAATATCTCGAAAAAAATGTATAAGACAAATTGCATATCTCGAAATAACTGTGAGGAATATATCATTGATACAATCAAAGAGATTATTCAACCGATTGCGATTGAATATGGGTTAAAAAGTATTATATGAAGCAAAAAGTTGTGACGATATTAAATGACAATAAGGAATAACTAATGATATTGTAAGGTAAAAATCCGTAAACATTAGGTGTGATTTACACCAAAGGTTTACGGATTTTTGATTGCATCAACTATATGAAGGATTGCATTAATTTGATTTTCTGATAAACCGGCTGTATCTATCTCTATATGTGCCACGTTTGGCTCCTTACCAAGTAAATAATCTGTGCTGCATTTATATAGGTAAGAAAGTGATAAAAGATTTTCAGCACTAGGAGTGCGCTCGCCTGTTTCGTATCCGGAAACAATGGATGGTGAAATCCCAAGTCTGAGTGCGACCTGCTTTTGCGAATAACCATAATTTTGTCTTAATGTTCTAAGTTTTTCAGGCAGATTTTTAATCATTACAATTTACTCCTTTGTCGTGATTATAGTATAAGCATAAATGATTTTGTAAACACAAAGGGAGTTTTGCAAAACCCTAAAAGCGTTGACCGTATACACTCAAAGTGTTAAAATTTTTATAATTACGTGATTTTATTATAGCTCAAATATTGTAAATGGGAGGTGCTGATTAAAATGTGATTTATGATGTAAAGCTAATAATAAAAAGGAGAAATGACAGAAGATACAAATAAAAAATGAAAAACATGAAAGGGAGAGATTTTGTATATGAGAAATAAGATAAAACAATGGATATCATCATTTATGGCAATTATTATGGTATGCCTTGTTATGTATTCTCCGGTTCCTACAAAAGCGGAGACATTAAATCAACAGACAAATTTGGCGAACCAGGATATTGTGACAGATAATTACACAATGGAAAGTACCAATTCTTTTGGTAATTTATTACTTAAGGAGTTGCAACCCGTACAGGAACAGCAGGAAGAAAATAACGGATATAACATTTTTTCTGTTGAGGTCGTTGAAAAAACTGCAACTGCAGCTTATGAAACACAGGAAGATTGTACGTTGGTAGTTGGAATATATGATGAAGCAGGTGTAAAGCTTCTTGCATCAGGAACGGCAGATGTTAAGGCAGAGGAAAAAGTTGCAGAAGTAACAATTGAAACTGATACAATGCCTACATATTTTTATGTAAAGGCATATCTTATCGATACAGATACATTACGTCCGTTAAACACAGTATATGAATGTCCAACTTATACACAGGAAATGCAGGAATTTCTTGAAAAGACAACAGATGATTTTGATGAAGAATTAGTTCTTAATCTCGATGAGGATAAGACTAACAATTTTGCTGTATATTTGGATACTGTAAATAACCTGACACAAAGCGAGACTCAAAATATTATTTCTTTTGTTGATGGTGAAACTCATTCTACCGTGATTGAACAGGCAGACGAGATGGCATTGTCTTTGCAACCGGGAGATGTATATACATATGAAATAGATGGCGAACTGTTTTTCAAGCAGGTTACAGACATTGTAGTAGATGGCACTACTGTAACAATAACAGATACAGATGCTGAAATAGAGCAGGTATTTGATTATATGAAAATCGACACAACCTCAGATTTATCTGAGGCTACTTATGATCCTTCAACAAAAGACCCTGATTTGATTTATTTAGGTGATGAGGAAGAAGCACAAAGCGCCATAGATACAAGTGAAATTGAAAATGATAGAGAAAGTGGAAGTGAAACAAAAAGTAAAACAAAACATTTTGGATTT
>CALZHV010000197.1 GCA_945787485.1 uncultured Lachnospiraceae bacterium | reverse complement strand
AACAGTGCAATCATTGCAACATTTATGTTCAAGATTGTAAACTCAAATGCAATCACTTTCTCAATTGACACTGCATCTGACACATACTATCTTGACACTATCGCTAACGGCGGTTCAGTTGATGAGTACAAGACATATGCTCCAAAGGTAGCTGAAGACGCTTCAACTGCTGAGCTCGACTTCATGGGCAAGAACGAGCATGTTGGCTCAACAACACAAACTTACACAATCACATTTGTAGACGCTGACGGTCAGCAGATTTCAAGCGAATATGAAGAAGGCGCTGCTGTAATCGCTCCTCAGCTTCCTGCAGTAACTCATGATGATACAAACCACTATACATACGCTTGGGATGTACAGCCTGAAGCAACAGCTACAAAGAGCGCTACATACACAATCGTTAAGACAGGTGCTGCTCATAAATGGGATGCAGGTGCTGTAACTAAGGAACCAACAGCTACTGAAACAGGTATCAAGACATTCACATGTACATTTAACGGCTGTGGTGCTACAAGAACAGAAGAACTTCCTAAGTCACCGTGTCAGCATGAGTATGTATGGACATACAATAAGGACGCTTACAGAGATGAGAAAAAGGTTGAACACGACGGTACAGAAACCGGTGTCTGCAGCAAGTGTGGAGATACAATCACAAGAACTGCAGAAGGTACAGGTTCACTTCGTGCAACAACATATAACCTTACTCTTTCGGCAGGTATTGCTGTAAACTTCAAAACAAAGACTACTACAGTTAACAAGTTTGATAGAGTTTGGTGTGAAGTTGAGAAGTTCGATGCTTCAACCGGTAAATACATTCCTCCTGAAGTAATAGAGGATAGCTATATAGATGGTAGTAATACAGCGTTCAAATTTACTAAGATTTCACCTCAAGCTATGGCTGACAATATGATAGTTAAATTCTGCGCTGAAAGAGACGGAATTATCTATGAGGGAACAATTCCGGTTGAAATTGATGTTAGAAGCTATGTAATGGGTCAGTTGAATAAACAAACATCAAAAACATCTGCCGCAACTCTTTTTGTTGACATGCTTAATTATGGAGCTGCAGCTCAAGATTATATGAGTTATAATCAAACGGATTATATCAATTCATTGTTAACAGATGTTCAAAAGTCTTGGGCAACTCCATTGATTGCTAATGATGATTATGTTAATTCTCAAAACTTGTCATATGTTGTTTGTGAAAATCCTCAAGCTGCATGGAGAACAGCTGCTCTTAGACTTGAAAGTTCAGTAGACTTTAAGTTGAGCTTCTCTGATGCTACAAAAACCGACACATTGACAGATATTAGCAATATTAAGATTAAGGTTCAATTAGAAGATGGAACAATTAAGTGGTTTGATCCAACAAATAATCCGGAGTCATTTGAACCGTATAAAGACAAGAATCAAAATGTTGTAAAGGGCAGATGGTACTTTACAACAAGCGATATTCCTGTAGCAAATCTTGTTTCTCCGGTTTATCTTACAATTTGTGATGCTAACGGCAACCCTATTTCAAATACATTTAGATATAGCGCTGAAACATTTGTAAAGGGACAACAAGGAAAAGCTATTAAGAACACTCTTGATCATATGATGGTATACGCTAAGGCAGCATATAATTATAATCTTATGGGTGGTAAGTAATTATTATTTATAATATGATGATTGCTCAATAAACGTAATGGAGGTGAAATACATAATGAAGTACACAAAGCCAATGGCAGAACTTGAAAAGTTCGCACTTGTTGACGTTGTAACAACATCATCAACAACACCAAAACCAGGCGGTGGTGGAGCCATCGAAACTGAAGACGAAGAACTTTAATTCTGTCTTACTTAATGGAAGGAAGTGGGGAAACCCACTTCCTTTTATTAATTTGTTAATTGATTTCATAAGATATAATGTTATTAACGTATTTAAATATATATTTTTGTGTAAAAAACAATATGAATTGTTACATTTTGTGATAGATATAATAAAAGATTTATAATTCATCCAAACAATTATCATATTTTTAAAGAATTTCAAATTCCGTGGTGGCAAGAAGCATTAGATATTATAATTAAAATGTTGCATAAAGAATTTAGAATTTATTCTTACGACTCCTTTTTATTGACAAAAAACGGAACATAAAGTATACTTTAAAAAGAAAGTCGTATTATATGGGGGTAATAGAATATGATTGATTGGCAAGAATTTGATGAAGAGCTAATTAATGCTTTTGAGATTTATCTCCCTGATTATAAGCAAATAGATGAATCAATTATGCAGAATATGATTTGTGATATAATTGACTCAAAAGAAAAATATGATTTTGCGTATTATAAAGAATATTTTATGTATAATTTTTATGAGGAAAATGAGAATGTTAGAGCTACATTTTGCGGAGAAGGATTATACAAAAAATGTGTATATAATTCTATAAAAGATTTTAATGACAAAATTGTGCTGTTTAAAAACAAGATGAAAACATATGAAGCTCTCAAACCGTTTTATAAAAGAGATATTATTGAGGTAAAAGACTTTTCGGATTATCAAAAATTTGTTGATTTTGCAAATAAAAACAGAACATTTATTGTAAAAGAAACATTGGGTTCCTTAGGTAAAAATGTGAATAAAATCACTATATCCAAAGAACTTGATGCAAAAACAGTTTTTTTAAACTTATTGCGTTATGGTGGTTGCATTTGTGAGAGTTGGATTGAACAAAGTGATATTTTTAAACAATTCAACGAATCTTCTGTAAATACTGTAAGAATGGTTGGAATATATGATGGTGAAAAAGTACATAGAATGCATTCGATTATCAGAACAGGAAGATCAGGAGCAATTGTTGATAATGCAGCTCAGGGTGGAATTTTTGCAGAAGTAAATGTTGATACCGGAGAAGTAGTGTCAGACGGTTATACTGAAATAAATACGGATCATTTTGAAGTACATCCTGATTCAAAAGTTAAATTTAAGGGATTTCAAATTCCTTATTGGGATGAATTGATAGAATTGATCAATGAAATGCACAAAGTGTGTTATCCAATCAGTTTGGCAGGTTGGGATTTATCACTTACAGATAATGGATGGGTTTTAGTTGAGAGTAATAGTAAACCATTTTTGTGTGACATGCAATTACTTCATTATAAAACCTGTGGTGTCGGATTAAAAAAAGAATTTCAATTCTTTTTAGATAAATTTTCTGATAAATAAGGAATATGTTTGATGTTTAAAATTATGAAAGCAAAGACTAATAATTTTTGGATAATCAGAGAAAAACTTTTAAATGAAAGCAACTCATTTAAGAAAAAGTATTATAAAAGAAAGTATAAAAAATTTCTAAAAGAAAACGGTGCTTGGATTCCTTTGAGTGCCGATATAAAAGAAGTGCCACTTATGCCACATGGAATAAAAGGGGTGTTTATTTCTAAAAATGCAACAATAGGTAAAGGCTGTACGATTTTACATCAGGTAACTATTGGCTCAAATGCTTTTGATGATAGCAAACATACAGGTTCTCCGGTGATTGGTGATTATGTTTTTATTGGTGCCGGAGCAAAAATCATCGGTGGAATAAAAATAGGGAATAATGTTAGAATAGGAGCCGGTTGTGTAGTGTGCGAAGATATTCCGGATAATTGCACAGTAGTTTTGCCTAAACCGGTGATAATTGAACATAAAGAATCTCGGAATAATAAATATAAATTATTATAAAAAAGGTCTTACTCAATTTTGAGTAAGACCTTTTTTGAAAATCAAGTTGTTTCTTATCCGTTAAGTATTTCAAAATTCTTTTTGTTGCATTTGGTTTAATATTTTTTTAGGTAGTAATATGCTTTTGCTGTTTCGCCGTTTGTGTATTGGATGATTGGATTGGTTTCAATATTTCCGATTTCTTTCATACCGCTTTTTTCCATCAACCGCCTTGAGCCTATGTTAGCCTCGTCGCATTCGGCGTAAACCTTATCTATAGGCTGTGTTTTACAGTAATCCAGCACTGACGATATTGCCTCTGTTCCGTATCCGTTGTTCCAATAGCTTGGGCTTATTTTATAATTCAAAA
>CALZHV010000196.1 GCA_945787485.1 uncultured Lachnospiraceae bacterium | reverse complement strand
GATGAGAATCATTTACTACCACTTGCAATGAAAGCATTTGATGTAAAACCCTTTGAAATAACAACAGAATTTGTAAAAATAAAAAAAGCCGGAGATAGCACTGGCGAAACATTAGCAAAAAGGTATTATTTCAAAAGCCTATACAGTTTCATATTAACTGATTTATTTGAAGGCTTACACTATGGACATTATCCAAAATGCTGCAAGATTTGTGGCAAGTATTTCTTGATGGATTCAGCAAGGAAGCAACAATACTGTAACGGATATGCACCTACCAAAGTCAATGGTTCAAAAATCACTTGCAGAAAATATGCAGCAATGATAAATCGTAAAGAAGCAGCAAGTGCTAATCCAATTAATGACATATATACTCGCAGATGTTCTGCAATTCGTACTGAAATTCATAGAGGTACAATTACAAAGGAGTTTGGCGAAATGGCAAAATCAATAGCTAAAGATTGTAAATTCAAAGCAATTCAAGATAACGATTATGCTAACAAACAATACCTATTAGATATGGATAGAGATAACCTCTACAAAACTACTAAAACAAAACTAATTGAATAAAAGGAGGGGTTGCCGTGAATGGTTGGGAACAAGAACAATACATTTACCATTTAGACTCGGCACCAAAACGAGAAACCGATTTAGAAAACTATATAAATAAATATTTAGATGAGAAAGATGACAAATATTTAACCTGGTTTTTGCATTATTATGAGCCGGTAATAAACGAAAAGGCAAAACACATTGTTCAAAATTATTCTATGAACGGTCATTTTTTAGATATTAAACAAACATTCGTAATTGGTATGATGAGGGCTTTGGAAACCTATCACGAATCGAAAGATATTCCGTTTATTATCTACAAAGAGCATTATGCAATGGAAGAAGTACACAAATACATACGCACAATGCGTACAGGATACACCATCAGCACCCAAGCTGAAGATATACGCTTAAGGAAAACAATGCGTTTATTCAATAAATATGGTAAGCGTAGTGATGCTGAAAGCATTAACAAAATTGCAAAAGAAATTGAGACAAGTCCAGAGCTAGTATACGAAATTATTTATTCTGCACTCAGGAATCAAAAGCAAACTGATTTTTACCAAAACTATTCTGATGATGAGATAGAAGATAATCGAGAAGAAATAATGTTTAGTCCGACAACCGAGCCGGAAAGCATATTCTTTAAAAACTTACAATCCGATAAATTATGGAAAGCATTTGAAAGTCTCGACTATCGTGAAAGAGCAATGGTATCTGCTCATTTAGGTTTTTGTATGGAATGTTATTCTACATTTTATTATGATAATGATGACATTGATGAAAAAGGCAAATCTAAAAAGAAGGAATATCCAAAGCAGACATTTCAACAATTAGCAATAGACCACGAATTGTCATCGGCTAACACCGCACTTATCATATACAAAAGAGCAATTAATAAGTTAAGAAAAGCAATAAATGAAGGATGACTCAAAACGAATCATCCTTCATTTATATTTTTCTATCATTTTGAATTTTTTACATTTTTTATAGTTTTCTCTCTATATAATTTACCAATTCATACAATTTCATTTTGACATTTCCTTAATTTATATTCGCGTTTGTCTTCTTAATGATTCTATTGCATTATCTAAAGTGTTATTTGTATTTTCTTTAGACCATTCAGACCAGAAATTAATTGTACTGCTATTGGGCTCAGGGTCTGGCATATTCACAATAATTCTACTTGGCAGTAAGCTCGCATCGCCAACTACTAAAGCCTCGCCTACATCTAATACCGGAAGCAACTCTCCAAAATTGCCAAGACTATCCGGAAGCAATCTTTTAATTACATTTTGATCATCGACATTCGTTAATCTCATAGCAATGAAATTACTGCTTTGGCTTAATACGGTTCTGTCAACTTCAGAAGGCCTTTGTGTTATTACTACTAATCCTATTCCGTATTTTCTTCCTTCTTTTGCTATTCTTTCAAAACTATTTAAGCTTTGTTCCTCCATTCCACCTTTTGTGTTTTGTGGAATATAAAGATGCGCTTCATCACAGAACAATGCAATAGGATTTATATTATCTCTTTCAGTCCATTGTTGAACACTAAATATTATTCTTGCGACTAAGGAAATCACCAATGGTAAAATATCGGAAGGAACTTCTGAAAAATCAATTATTTTAACTCCTCCGTCACAAGTTCCAGGTGTCATTAGTTTAGAACAAAGTTGACTTAAGTAATCATAATTTAAGAGATTTCCATCGTTTGAAAATAAGAAATTTAAACGTTTATCATTTACTTTGTTTTCAAGTCTCTGAATAAATCTAGAAAGTGTACCATTGAAATCGCCTTTTTTCTTACCCTTTGCACCATCAACCATTTCAGTATTGATTTCATTAAGTTTTTCTAACAAGGATTCAATGCTATATGGTGTAGGACTATCTATGGTAATATCCTCTGAAACATCAGTTTTATTAATACTATTTAAAAATTCTTTTTTCTTTTCTAAAACCGTTCTACTAAAAATCATAGCTTGGTTAGGAGCGTTATTATCTGAACGATCAATCATCATAGAAATCATTTCTTCATATGTCAACAACCAATATGGCAAATATATTATTTCATTAGAAAACCCATCAATTGGTCCTGCAATTTTGTAATGTTTGATATTATCACCTTGTATTGGTTGATATTCACCATGAATATCAAAAACAACAGAATTTGACGATTTGAGTTTTGCAATTTCTTCAATTAAAGTTGCAACAGTACATGATTTTCCCGAACCCGTATTTCCAACAATCACAGCATGTCTTTGAAATAATTTGTTTCCGTCAAGATATGCAGTTGCATCTTTATTTAACGCATATTTTCCAATTTTCAAAGTGCTATTTTCACTATTTGCACTTGTTGACAAGACGCTCATAAATTTACTTAAATCATCATTGTTCATAACATAGCATTCAGCAGTAATTTCAGGTACAGATTCTAAAGTTCTCTTGAACACATTTTCTCTTATGCCCAATTTGTCAATTAATGTGCCAACAAGTGTTATTTTAACAATATCATCATTTTCTACCTCATCTGTATCATCTATAATGTCACCAAATTTTCTAATTATTTTACTAACCATACCTATCAATGTCTGTCTTAATTTAGAAGCTTTAATTGCAACAAGATTATTTACTTGAATCTCAGACAATACATTACTGTTTTCAACTTTTACAACAACGCTGGCTGTATCTACTGCAATAACTGTGCCAATTTTTGATGTTTCCTCATAACTAAAGATACTCATTTTTTCACCTCAATATTTTAATAAAATTCTCTAATTTCCAATATTCTCCATCAATTTCAAATTCTTTTTTATCAATAATGACTCTTGTTTTATTATTTTCAGACTCAATAATAACAGCATATTTTTTTGCGTTGTTATTTATTAGTGCAAGTGCTTGTTCTCTAAGCCCCTTCGTAACTACAACTATTGGTTTATCACGCTTAATATTACTAATAATATTTTGTTGTATCTGACTATCATTAAAACCATAACCAATACATAAATAATTCTTTGATTGATTAATTACATTATCACAATAGTTTAACATGTTTCTGCAAGTGTTAGTCGTTAATAATGTTTCATATTTATTTGTTCCGGGTGTAACAATATCAGGAAGAAATCCATTTGGTATTCTGCTTTGTAACGGAATACAGACACTTTCTTTTGATTCAATGCTGAGAAAAGTATCTAATGAACCATGCACTTTAAATAAATTCAATATGTTTTTATTTTTTATATCGTCGGTAGTTAAAGTTTTTAAGTATAGCCCCTGAAATCTATTATCAATTTTGATATTGTATATATCACAACAATATTCAATATATCTATCATAATTAGTTGTAATTATATTAAGGCTATTGTCACAGGTCGACATCAAAATTGATATTAATTCACCGAGAGGTTGCATTTCTCTGCCTATTACTTTTTCGTTAAAGAATGCTATATCGTGTTCTGTTACTAATTGCCACGTTGCTTTTACTATGTCATTTAAAAGTTCACCTTGAATGTTTATTCCAGTCAACGCGTCTTCCAAACCACAACCA